>JBQCEJ010000265.1:0-12934 GCA_051960355.1 Verrucomicrobiota bacterium
TCTACAGTTCATGCCTGACTGGATCGCGGTTATCTTGCTTGGAATTATTGAAGGTATCACGGAATTCATTCCGATCTCTTCAACCGGCCATCTGCTGATTGCAGAACGCTGGCTCCCACATCAGACCGATCTGTTCAATATCGTCATCCAATGTGGCGCGGTCATCGCCGTACTGCCCTTGTTTCCCGAACGGCTGAAACAATTCCTCTACCGTTGGCGGGAACGTGCGACTCAAGAATATCTGCTGAAAATCGCCGTGGCGTTTGGAATCACTGGCGTCGGCGGGCTCATTCTGGAAAAGAAAGGTTTCAAGCTCCCGGAGGAACTGATGCCGGTGGCGATCGCGCTGATCGTGGGCGGGATCCTGTTCGTGGGCATTGAGCAATGGCTGCGTGGCAAAGCGCTGCACAATGAAATCACTTGGAAAATCGTGTTTGCCGTCGGCATTGGACAACTGATCGCGGCGGTGTTTCCAGGAACATCGCGTTCCGGTTCCACGATCCTGCTGGCGCTGATGCTTGGACTCAACCGCCCGGTCGCGACCGAATTTTCCTTTCTGGTTGGCATTCCAACCATGCTGGCGGCGGGCGGCTTGAAGATTTTCAAAGCGTTCCATCATTCCACCGGAGCCTCGACGGAAAACTGGAGCATGGTCTTGCTCGGAACCGTGATTGCTGCGGTGGTTTCGTTCGTAGCTGTCAAATGGCTGCTGCGCTACGTGCAAACCCACACCTTCACCGCGTTCGGCTGGTATCGAATTGCCTTGGGAATTTTCGTTCTGCTGCTGGCGCTCCGCTGAGCGCGTGCTTGAAATCCAAATTCGCCGATGCGCATCTCGCGTCGGCGGCTACTCGGAAGCTCGCCGCACTAGCCCTTCAACTTGCGTTCCAGGATTTCGCCGACCAGCGCCGGGTTGGCTTTGCCTTTGGAGAGTTTCATCACCTGACCCTTAAGTGAATTGAGCGCGGCGACTTTTCCCGCTTTGTAATCGGCCACGGGGTTTGGATTGGCTGCAATTGCTTCATCGCAAAACTTTTCAATCGCCCCAGTATCGCTGACCTGTGCCAGGCCCTTTTCCTGGACGATCTGGGCAGGGGATTTACCGCTTTCAAACATCTCTCCAAACACCTGTTGCGCGGCGGAATTGCTGATCGTCTTGTTCTCCACGAGGCTGACCAGTTCCAGCAGCGCTTCGGGTTTGAATTTCAAGTCGGCCAGCGTCGTGAGCTTTAAATCCTCGGGCTCAATCCCCATCGCCGCTTGCTCAGATGCTTCTTGGCTGTTCGTTTCGCCCAACCGCGCTTGCAGATTGTTAATAATCCAGTTGGCAACGGCTTTGGGGTTTTTGGCCTGTCGAGCAATCGATTCGAAATAGCTGCCCAGCGCGACATTGCTTCTAAAGACTTCCGCATCACCAGCGGGCAAACTGTATTCAGTCATCAACCGCTGTTTGCGCGCCAGCGGAAGTTCGATCACGCGCTGGGAAACCGCTTCCAGCCATTTCGCTGTCGGCTCCATCGGCATCAGGTCCGGGTCGGGGAAGTAGCGATAGTCATGCGCCTGTTCCTTCGTGCGCATCTCTTCCGTGATGCCGGCGACGTCATCCCAGCGGCGCGTCGATTGGATCAGTTTGCCGCCGCGGCTGACGACTTCGATCTGGCGCGGGATTTCGTAATCCAGCGCTTTGCGCACGCCGGAGAAGCTGTTCATGTTTTTGATTTCGATCTTCGCGCCGAGTTCTTTGGTGCCCTTCGGTCGAACGCTCACATTCACGTCGCAGCGGACCATGCCCTTTTCCATGTCGCAATCGCTGATCCCGCCTTGAATCAAAATTTCTTTCAGCGTGTTGAGATATTCATACGCCATTTCGGAACTGGTGAGGTCCGGTTCGGAAACAATCTCCATCAGCGGCACGCCGGCGCGATTGAAATCAACGCCGCTGTTGCGCTCAAAATGCGTGCTCTTGCCGACGTCTTCCTCCAGGTGCGCCCGAGTGATTCGAACCCGCGCCGTGCTGTCTTGGAATTCGAACTCGACGTAGCCATTGGCCGTGGACGGCTTGTCGTACTGCGTGATCTGGTAATTCTTCGGCATGTCCGGATAGAAATAACTTTTTCGATCGAACTTGGCGAAGGACGGAATCTCGCAGTGCAGCAGGTAACCGGTCAGCACCGTCAACCGCAGGGCTTCTTCGTTGGGCACGGGCAAAACGCCAGGAAGACCCAGGCAAACGGGGCAGACGTTGGAGTTGGGTTCGGCGCCAAAGGCATTGGCGCAACCGCACCACATCTTGGATTTAGTCTTAAGCTGGACGTGCGTTTCCAGACCAATAACGGCTTCGTATTCCATAAATGACGGGGCAAATTTAAGCACAGACAATCGCGGATGAACACGGATTTCTGCGCCGCGGCGCGCTTAGACAATTCGGAAGCGCTTCAGATCTTCTTTCGGCTTGGGCCAGCGCAGCTTGAGGTCTTCCATGGCGCTGAGAACGGTTTTGGCCACGACATAATCGCGATACCATTTGTGGTCGGCGGGAACCACGTGCCACGGCGCGTGCTTCGTGTTGCAGTGATTGATGGCATCTTCGTAGGCGGTTTGAAATTCCTTCCAACGCTCGCGCATTTTCAAATCGCCGCTCTCGAACTTCCAGTTCTTCGTCGGATCATCGAGTCGCGCCTGGAGTCGCTTGGCTTGTTCGTCTTTGCTGATGTGCAGAAAAAATTTGAGCAGCAGGACATTGTTCTCGGCCAGATACTTCTCGAACTCGTTGATCTGCTCGAAGCGCGCCTGCCAAACCTTCTTGGGTTGAAGTTGCATCACGCGCACTACCAGCACGTCTTCGTAATGCGACCGGTTGAAAACGCCAATGTTGCCATAGCGCGGCACGGCTTGGTGAACGCGCCAGAGAAAATCATGCGCGAGTTCTTCAGTGGAAGGCGCTTTGAAGTTCGTGGTCTCAATCCCGGAAGGCGTCACCGCTTCGAGCACCCGCTTGGCCGTTCCGTCTTTCCCGCTGGTGTCCATGCCTTGCAACAGGATGATTACCGCATGATCTGCGTTGGCGTAAAGCAGTTCCTGCTGCTCGCGAATGCGCTCGGCCAATGCGGCCGTCTTGGTGCGCGCGGTTTCTTTGTCCATCCCGTTGTGGGAATCGGGATCGATGTCCTTGAGCCGGATCGGCGGCAGCGTGTCTTTTTTATTTTTCATTTTCAAAGCTCCTAAAGTGAATGGATTTGCGGCGTGCAAAATGGGGTGATGGAAGGCTATTCCCAAATTTCAAACTTTCTTGCAAACCAGCGCTGTTGCCAACTTTGCTGACCTTGCTCAAACTCGGTTCACCTGGCAAACCATGAATTCTTCCCGCATGCATTCCAAAGATTTAACCCGCCGTGACTTTATTGCAACGTCCACCTTGGCTGGCGCTGGCCTGCTGATCGGAGCGTCGGCTGCGGCGCAGTCCCAGTCCACACCCGCGATCCGTGGCGTCTCGAACCGCAAGCGCTACGCGCTGGTCGGCGTCGGAAGCCGCTCCGGCATGTATCGGGACGCGATCTTGAAAACCTATGCGTCGCATGCCGAACTGGTTGGCTTTTGCGACATCAACCTCGGCCGACTGAAACTTGCCCAAGCCAAGGCCCGCAGCGCGGCGAAGGCCGAGATTCCCATCTTCGAGGCAAAAGATTTCGACCGCATGATCCGCGAGACACGACCGGAGATTGTGATCGTCACCACGAAGGATGCGACGCACAACCAATACATCATCCGGGCGATGGAACTCGGCTGTGATGTGGTGACAGAAAAGCCCATGACCACGGACGAAAAGAAATGCCGGGCGATCCTGGACACGCAGCGCAAGACGGGGCGGCATTGCCGGGTGACATTCAATTACCGCTACTCGCCGCATCGCACGCAGGTTAAGGATCTGCTGATGAGCGGAGTGATTGGTGACATCCTTTCGGTTGATTTTCATTGGTTGCTCGATACGCATCATGGCGCGGATTATTTTCGCCGGTGGCACAGCCACAAAGCCAACTCCGGCGGCTTGATGGTTCACAAGGCGACCCATCATTTCGATCTGGCCAACTGGTGGCTCTCCGCGGTGCCGGCCAGCGTCATGGCAACGGGGAAACGTGAGTTTTACACACCGCAAATGGCCAGGCGTCTCGGTCTGCAAAGCCACCATGAGCGGTGCCACACCTGTCCTGAAAAAGAAAAATGCACGTTCTTTTTTGATCTCGCCCGCGATCCGAAACTGAAGGAGTTGTATCTGGATCAGGAAAGATATGACGGCTATTTCCGCGATCAGTGCGTCTGGCGTCCGGACATTGACATCGAAGACACGATGAACGTGCAGGTGCGCTACAACACGGGCGTGACGATGAGCTACTCGCTAAACGCGTTCAATGCCTGGGAAGGTTACATGGTGAGCTTCAACGGCACCAAAGGCCGATTGGAACATAAGGAGGAAGAAAAGGTGTATCTGGCCAAAGATGCTTCCCTTCCGCGCGCTGTCAAAGCGGACGGCACCTACATCCGGATTTTCCCGATGCGCGCGCCGGCCTACGAAGTTGAGATCTGGAAAGGGCAGGGTGCGCACGGCGGCGGTGACAAGGTGATGCTCGATGATCTCTTTTTGCCGGATGTTCCTGCGGATAAATATATGCGGGCTTCAGACCAGCGCGGCGGAGCCTATTCCATTCTGACCGGGATCGCCGCCAATCATTCCTTCATCAGTGGCAAAGCGGTTGAAATTGCCGAACTCGTGCCAAATATTCCCTTACCGGATTATCCGCCGATGCCATCCAGAACTGGACCGTTGCCCATGCCACCGGACGCGTGAGTCTGAACGGTGCGTGAAATCGCGGGGCGGAATGTGGATGTGCGGGAGCGCAGTTTGCGCTGGGTGCAATGAGCCTGAAATGCTGAGCCTCAATTCAGGCGAGCGATCTCTTCCTTGATCACCTCAGAACAACTTGGGCAGATCGTGTGCGAGATTCGCGGAACGGTTTCGTTCTCAAACAATTGAAGCCGATGAACGGCTTCTTCCACCTCCACCCAATCCGGCAGCGTGACTTTTTTGCACCAACTGCACATGCGCAACATCGCGCCGGAAAAACGCGCGCGCATATCCAGCAACGGCACCCAGACACGCGTTTCCTCGCGTAAAGTCACACTGCGGAATTCAACCATGCCTTCCTCGAGGCAGGAAATGTGCATCTCCATGAATCGACGTCGATCCGGAGCATCGCAGCGAAAAGGCACCGTCGATTCCTTTTTGGTGCGCCGCACATTCGCAACCATCGCCTGGTATAGGTGAATGGTCGTGGGGTCGCCCAAATGATTCCAGAGCCGCGTGCCGAGGTAGGTCGGAAATTCGCCGGTGAAGGGAGTGTTCTCGCGAAGAAAAGAATTCCATTCGTCGCTGACGAGACAGATGTGGTCGCGAATGTCGATTCGATAAACAATTTCTTTGGCGTTCGCGGGATGCGTCATTTCGGCAGCGGCGGCAGTTGTTGTCTCCAACTTGTTGTCTGCTCGTAAGCGTGAGCGATTCTCAGAATAGTCTCTTCGCCAAACGGTTTGCCAAGCAGTTGCAGGCCGATCGGCAGCTTGGGCGATTCAGTGAATCCGCACGGCAGACTCAGTCCGCAAATTCCCGCCAGGTTGCAAGAGATCGTAAAAATATCCGAAAGATACATCTGTAACGGATCATCGGATTTTTCTCCGGCCTTGAACGCAGCCGTGGGCGTGGTCGGCGTCACAATCGCATCGACCTTCTCGAATGCTTTCAGGAAATCGTTCCGGATCAAGGTGCGCACTTTCTGGGCGCGCAGATAGTAAGCGTCGTAATAGCCGCTGCTCAGAACGTACGTGCCAAGAATGACGCGGCGTTTGACTTCCGGCCCAAAGCCCGCACCGCGCGTCTTGCTGTACATTTCAATCGGGTCATTGCCTTCCATACGCGCGCCGTAACGCACGCCATCGAATCGCGCCAGATTCGCCGACGCTTCCGCAGTCGCGACAATGTAATAGGTCGCCACCGCGTAATCCGTGTGCGGCAATGAAACTTCCACGATTTCGGCGCCGAGCTCTTCCAGTTGTTTCACGGCATTGTCCACGGCCTGCTTCACTTCCGGATCAAGACCGCCGATCATGTATTCTTTGGCCAGCCCGATCTTCAGACCCTTGATGTCACCGTTCAAGCCAGCGGCATAATGTGGCACCGGTTGCGGCACGCTCGTGGCGTCGCAAGCGTCCACACCGCTCAAGATTTCCAGCAACGTTGCCGCGTCGCGAACATCCCGAGTGAACGGCCCGATCTGATCCAAAGATGATGCGAAAGCGACCAGTCCGTAACGCGACACACGGCCGTAAGTCGGTTTTAATCCCACGCAACCGCACAGCGCAGCCGGTTGGCGAATCGATCCGCCCGTATCGGAACCGAGCGTTGCAATGCATTCCAATGCCGCCACGGCCGCCGCCGAGCCACCGGAAGAGTCGCCCGGAATGCGCGTCGTGTCCCAGGGATTGCGCGTCAGGCCAAAGGCGGAATTTTCGGTCGAGCTGCCCATCGCAAATTCGTCCATGTTCAAACGCCCGAAAACGATTGCCCCCGCAGCTTTCAATTTCTGAATCACCGTCGCGTCATAAGGCGAGATGAATTTGCCGAGAATTTTGGAACCGCAGTTCAGCGGATGACCCTTGACCGCGATCACATCCTTGATTGCGATGGGCATTCCGAGCAGTGGCTTTTGATGGTGCGTGATGCCGCGCGCGATTTCCTGATCGGCGGCATCGGCCTGCGCCAGCGCATCCGCGGGATCGTGACTGAGAAACGCGTGGATCTGGCCGTCAACGCGACTGATCTGGTCAAGGCAGGCCTGGGTAATCGCGCGCGCGGAGGTTTCGCCCTTGGCGAGTTTGGCGGCGAGTTCGGAAATGGTGAGTTGGTTGAGCATCGGGAAAATGTGCTTTAGGGATCAGAACAGAAAGCCGCGGATCTCAAAGATACCGGCATGTTACTCGACGATTTTCGGCACCATGAACAATCCGTTGGCCTTGGCTGGCGCATTCCGGAGCGCATCTTCATTGGGCATCGATGGGCGGGTTTCGTCGGGGCGGGTGACATTGACGAGCGGAAAGGCGTGTGCGGTCGGTTCCACGCCGCTGACGTCGGCTTCCTTCAGTTTTTCAATGTAACCGAGAATATTCCCGAGCTGAGTCGAGAGCTTCTGCTCCTCTTCGGGTGAAAGGGAAATGCGCGCCAGATGCGCCACGTCTTTGACATCGATTTCGGCTGCTGCCATGCCCGCAGGTTAAAGTTCCGACTCGCAGGTTCCAAGTGCCAAGTTTGCAGGGCGAGCGACACGGCCAGTCGGATTGGATCAAATCCGAGATGGACGCGGAGCATTGATGCGCACGCAGCAAGTCTTGGTGAACGCTGCTGCGTTGCAAACCAGCCGCAGAATGCGGCGCCTCAGAGATTTGAAGCTGCTTCGAAATCCAATCAGGCTTTGGGTTTCAATTGCGGGAAGAGAATGACGTCTCGGATGCTTTCCTGGCCGAGCAGCATCATACACAAGCGGTCGATGCCGATGCCGATCCCGCCCGCCGGCGGCATGCCGTGTTCGAGCGCGACGAGGAAATCTTCGTCCAGCTTCTGCTGCTCGCCGCCGGCTTGATGTTCCAGCGTGGCGCGTTGCTGAATCGGATCGTTCTGCTCAGTGTAACCGGGTGAAATTTCCTGGCCGTTGATGCAGCACTCGAAGACCTCGACGGTCGTAGGATCGTCGGGCGTGAGCTTGGCGAGCGGCACGAGTTCCTT
Organism: Verrucomicrobiota bacterium; assembly: GCA_051960355.1. Taxonomy (GTDB): domain Bacteria; phylum Verrucomicrobiota; class Verrucomicrobiia; order Limisphaerales; family DASXHY01; genus DASXHY01. The sequence continues at coordinate 7,829 of JBQCEJ010000265.1, forward strand.
GGGCAGATGCGTGACGAACGTCGGTTGAATGAGCGTTGGCTCGACGAGCTTTTCGAACACCGCGCCAGTGACTTCAAAATCTTCGTAGCCTTTGGCGATGTCGCCCGCGAGTTTCAAATCTTCCATCGCGCGACGGCGGCGTTCCTCGGGCGTGACATCGAACCAATCGTTGCCCGCGACTGCCCGGACGAGATCCTTGTATTTGGCGCGGCGCCATTTGGGTGTGAGATCAATCTGTTTGAGCACTTTGCCTTCGGCATCTTTGGTTTCAATGATCAACGTCCCCAAAACTTTCTGCGCGACCGTCGTGATGAGCGACTCGACGGTTTCCATCATCGTCTCGTAATCGCCGAACGCCTGATACGCCTCGAGCATCGTGAATTCGGGATTGTGCCGGCGTGAGAGACCTTCGTTGCGGAAGTTCTTGCCGATCTCGAATAGTCTATCGATGCCGCCGACGAGCAGGCGCTTGTGGTAGAGCTCCAAGGCGATGCGAAGATAGAATTCGCAGCCGAGCGCGTTGTGAAACGTCTTGAACGGTTGCGCCGCCGCACCGCCGGGAATGGCCTGCATCGCGGGCGTCTCGACTTCCACATAACCGCGACCGTGAAAGAACTGGCGAATCTCATGCACGATCGCGCTGCGCTTGAGCATTACGTTCTTCACATCGGGATTGCCGATGAGATCCAGATAGCGTTGGCGATACCGAATCTCCGTGTCCTCAATCCCGTGCCATTTCCCGGGCGGCGGACGCAGCGCTTTGGCAAGGATCGTGAAGGATTCCAGCTTGATGCTCGGTTCGTTGGTTTTGGTGCGGAATAATGTGCCGGTCACGCCGATGAAATCGCCCAGGTCAAGATGCGTGAAGGTTTGGAACAAATCTTCGCCGAGCACATTTTTTTGCGCGTAAACCTGGATTCGACCGCTCTGATCGCGCACGTCGATGAACATCGATTTGCCCATGTCGCGATGCGCGGTGATGCGGCCGGCAACCGAGACGCGGGTGTTCTCCGGCAGTTCACCTTTGTCGAAGCGGGAGCGGGCCTCATCGCAGGCGTGGTCGGGAGTGAACTTGTTTTTGAACGGATCAATGCCTTTGGCGCGCAACGCCGCGAGCTTGGCTTTGCGCTGTTCCATCAGAGAGTCGACTGACTGTTGCGGTTGTTCCATAAAATTGAGCCACAGATGAAACACGGAACCGTCGCGGAAGCCAAGATTTTAACCGCTGCCCAAGGGATCGCAGCGGTCAGTTCAGGGCCCCGACGAGGCTGCCGTTGAGGTCGAAGCGCGCAAAGCGCTGCCGCAAGGTGTCGTATTCATCCGCCCGGGCGGAAAACCCCGGCAGCAATGCCGCGGTTAAGAGAACCAGGGCGAGCGCTGTCATTTCGCGCCCCCGCAATGTTGGTTTCGCCGTCGAAGCGCGCTTTCTAAGGGGCGCCGGGTTTTAGGGACATTTCAATGCTCCGTTCGCTCGGTTGCGGTCGTGTGAATCGGTGATAGTTCGAAGTCCAGGCTCAGGGGCCCGCGCGGCTGGCGATATTCTCGATGCACCGGCATGCCCCAGGCATTGTCGCCGCCGACGCCCATTTGCCAGGCATCGACGTTCACGGTGATAAAGTCGCGTCGCGGGAGTTGGAAATCATGTGCCGCCCCGGCCAGATCGGCGGCGGAATACGGCCACGCACTCACGCCAAATGGTTGATCGCACGCCTTCATCTGGAGGCCAGTGCCATTTGCGGCGGCAAAATGAATCCAGCGCACATCCGTTCGATTTGCGTTTTCCTGCGGACGCACGTAAGGCGTAATCCACTCGCCGACCGTGCTGTTGTAAATCCCAACGGCGGCGGCGGTTTTGCGGTCCCAATAATTCTCCTGCGGCCCGCGGCCAAACCACCGCAGGCGATCGAACGCGGATGAAATCGCGAATTGCATTCCCATGCGCGGCAGTTCGGGAGCGCCTGAGCCGGGCTCGAGAACCAGTTCCACGCGCAGGCTGCCGTTGCGGTTCAAGCGATAGTTGATTGCTGCGCTCGTGCCGTGAACCGGAATTTCGAATTGAGCGGTGAGGCCAACTTCCCGCGGATTCGTGTTGGGGCGAATGGAACGCAGTTCCGCATTCGCTCCCGCGTCTTTCCACGCGCCCATTTTGGCGGGCACTTTCCAACCGTTGTCGTTGTCCGTGGGCACGCGCCAGAAGTTCGGGCGGAGCGGCGTGGTCAACAGTTCCCGGCCATTCACAAGGAACGAAGTCAGCCAGCCGCGTTGGCCATCGATGCGCACGCGGGTTCCATTCGCCTGAGCAATCCAGTTTGAACCGTCGCGCTGGAAAGGCACGTGGGATTGGGTCTGCTGATCCGGCGGGGCAGGGCGGCCCGTGGGAATGGCAAGTTGTTCCCAGGCAACGATCTGGCCAGCGTTCGCCCACGATGTGTTGGTCGCCAAGCGGAAGCGCACGGTGAGAAAATACTCGATGCCCGCCTGCCAGTGAGGGGCGTTCAATGGAATTGCCACCACACGTTCCGCGCCGGGCAAGAGGTCCAGTCGCTCCAGTGCGCCGCTGCCGATCGATTGGCCATTGGCTTCAAGTGTCCATTCGCCGATGAACTGCGCCAGCGAAATGAAATCATACGCGTTCCGGATTCTAATGTGACCATGCGCCAGATCGTCCGGCAGGATTTTGATGTACTGCTGAACCTTCTGGGCTTCCCAGTAGTGCGGACGTGGAACCCGTTCGGCGTTCACCATTCCTTTGATGCAGAAAGGACCGTCGTTCGGCTGATCGCCGAAATATACGCCATATGCAAAGAAGGGTTTTCCTGCCGCATTCGTTTTGTAAGGCGTTTGATCCACCCATTCCCAAATGAAACCGCCGATCAATATCGGGTGCGCTTCGATCACGTCCCAATAATCTTTGAAATTCCCCAGGCTGTTGCCCATGGCGTGAGCGTATTCATTCATCAGGAACGGGCGTCCGCTGGGATATTTCCCGTGCTGTTCTTCATTCGCGCTTTCGCCGTGTTCCCCTTTGCGTTTGGCTTTGCCGGCGACGTGCTGCAGCAGCCATTCGATACTTGGATACGTTTGGCTGTCGAGATCCGCGGCGAGATTCATATCGGCGTAATGGATGGGCCGATGTTCCGGATCAGCCGCCAGCACTGCGGCTCGCATGGAAAGAAAGACATTTCCGTAACCGGCCTCGTTGCCAAGGGACCAAATCACCACGCTGGGATGCTTGCGATTGCGAATGACCATTCGTTCAACGCGATCCACGCAGGCGCCGCGCCATTGGTCGTCGTCGCCGGGCAGAACGCGCTTGTGATAGCTCAAGCCATGCGTTTCCAGATTGGCTTCATCGAGCAGGAACAGTCCGAGTCGATCGCACAGTTCATACCAGCGCGGGTCGTTGGGATAATGTGAGGTGCGGACGAAATTGAAATTGCCCTGTTTGATCAGGCGCAGGTCCTGTTCCATGCGTTCCCGCGTCAGGGTGTAACCAGTCGCGGGATCGAATTCATGGCGGTTCACGCCCTTGATCTTGACCGCCCGGCCATTCACGAAAAACTGCTGGTCGCGAAGTTCCACTGTGCGAAAACCGAGATCCGCTCCGCGCGCTTCAATGACTTTACCGTCCTGAACGAGTTCAACCAGGGCGCGATACAGGGTCGGCGTTTCGGAGGTCCAGAGTTGCGGATGCGAAACCACCGCGCTGGCCGTGACCTGCGGTTTGGCAAAGCCCGTTGCCAATGGGGCGACCGCTTGGTCCAGCAGCGGACCGTTGCCAACGATCGTTCCATCCGCGGTTCGCAAGGTTAGGCGCAGGCTCAGACCTTGTCGCGATTGGCCGGAAGCATTGCGCAATTGGTAATGCAGCGAGACGGCGGCGTTGCGATATTGATGATCGAGATTCGACTCGATATGGAAATCCCAGATCGAAACGTCGGGCGTGGTATAAAGAAACACATCTCGGAAAATGCCGCTCAACCGCCACATGTCCTGATCCTCCAGATACGACCCGTCAGAAAAACGGTAAACCTCAACTGCCAAAACATTCGTGTCCGGCTTCAGCAAGCTCGTGATGTCGAACTCGGCGGGGGAACGCGAATCCTCGCTGTAACCGACGCGCTGGCCATTGACCCAAACATACATCGCGGAACTGACGCCGGCGAAATGGAGGAGGACGCGTTGTGCGCGCCAGCTTTCCGGCAGGGTGAACGTTCGCAGATATGAACCGACCGGATTCCGCTGCTCGTAGGACGTGAACGTTTTCGGCGGCTCGGCCATCACGCTGGGCGGATTGGTCTGGAACGGATAGCGCGAGTTGACATAGATCGGCACGCCGTAGCCCTGAAGTTCCCAACACATCGGAACGCGGATCGACTTCCAGGCCGACGCATCGAAACCCGGTTCAAAAAAGCCGGTGGGACGATGCTCCGGATCGGGTGACCAATGAAAGAGCCAGTCGCCGTTCAGCGACTGCAACCAGGGCGAGTGGTCATAGTCGCTTTGCCAGCCGGTTGACGCATCGGGACAGGGCCACGCCGAATTGCGCGGCGGCAGTTTGTTCACGCCAAACACCCGCGGATTTTCCCATTCCGGCGCGGCGGCGAATGATTTTAAACCGGCGGCGGCAACGATGGCCGTTACGGCCAGGACAAGGATCAGATTTAGGCAACGATTCACTGAGTTTGCTTTGCAGAGTTGCTCGACGGCCGAGCATCGGGTTTCGCGTCGGACTAGATTCAAGTTAACAGTTGGCTGGCTGAGCCAACTCGGGCGCAACCAGCCTTTCACTCAAACTTCATTAACCCAAGCCAAATCTCGTTACGGATAAACCAACCGATAGAACACCGAGGGATTCGCCGGATTACGGTGCCACTGATGACGCCCGCCGAGGGTGCCGCTGGTGGCAACCGATAAGGCTCCCGGCCCATCCTGACACGAAACTCCGACGCGGTAAGCTGTCCAAAGCGACAGGTTTTTCTAACGTAGAGGGCAGCGGCGGCGGCCTGAAGCCAAAGCTTGCCCGCACTGGGCGCTGCCTGTAAGTAAGCGGGCGTGACTCTGGAAAAACCATTCCGTATCGGTGTGCTCGGCTCAGGCAAAGGC
>JBQCEJ010000266.1:0-17330 GCA_051960355.1 Verrucomicrobiota bacterium
ATGTTACCTCGCTCGTATTCGAGCGATCCGAGGATTCTGGCGACTTGCGGGTCCTGCGGGAAGGCTTCCCGTGCCTGTTTCGCGTAAGCGTAAGCTTTGGTCGTGTCTTTGACGGAATCGAAATAAAGGCGAGCCAGCCACTTGGTCGCAGGTGAGAGGAGCGGAAAGCGGGCCAAGCTCTGCTCGTACGTGGTGCAGGCGGTTTTGAACTCGCCGCGCCGTTCCTGGAGGGATGCCAATGCCAGCAAGGCCGGCGCATAGTTGGGTTCTGCCTGGAGAATCTCCTGAATTTGAACCGCCTTTTTCTCCACCTCGTCCGGGTAATTCAAAATGGAACTCATCTGGAGGAACTTCCCGGCTTGTTCGTGACGGCTTGAAGGTGGCTGGGCCTCAAACGCTTTTTGCATCGCCGCAGTTGCCTCGGACAGCTGCCCTACCGAGAACAACGCCCAGGCATAATCAAACTGCACTTCCGGGTCGTTGGGCAGCTTCCGGGCGCTTTCCTGCAACAAGCTGAACGCCCATCGATAATCGGCTTCGCTTTTGGCTGAATCAAAGGCCAGTTTTCCGAGCAGATGAGCAACGCCTGGATCATTCGGAGCCGATTGCCGCGCCTGTCGGGCCAATGCCAGGGCACGTTCCGGATTCTTCAAATGGGTCGTGTAGAGCTGCGCCAGATCCACCAGGACGGGAACGAGGTTCGAGTTGATGCTGAGCGCGCTTTCGTAGTTCGTCGCCGCTTGCTGCCATTTCGCTTCACGCGCAGAAAGGGAAGCCACTCGCGTCAACAAAACCACGTCATTCGGGGCGCGGTTCAGGAGGTCTTGCAGTTCAGCCGCCATTTGCGGGCTGGGACGTGAAGGGTTGATCGAAAGGATGCGTAGCCGCAGCTTTGCCTCGTCGATCCACGGTTCATCGGTCGCTTTGCCGAGAGCTTTCTCCAAGGTGCTTTTCGCCAGGCCTTCTTGTCCGAGGCTGTAATAGGTCATTCCCAGATGAAAAAACACCTGAGGCTCATCGGGCAGCCGCTCGGCGCTTTGCCGAATCAGTCCCAGCGCTCGCGGATAATCTCCGGTTCGGTAAAGCACCCATCCCAGAGTATCGGCGATGAACGGGTCGTCGGGTTGAAGGCGTCTGGCTTTGCTAGCCAGTTGATAAGCAGCGGTGGCGTTTCCGAAATTTTCCAAATTCAACCACGCCAGATTATTGAGTGCGGCAATGGATTGGGGGTTGATTGTAAGGATCGTCTCATAGGTTTTTTGAGCCGCCTTGTAATTGGAAGTGGCGCTCTGCAATTGCGCGATCTGCAACCAGGAAGCGACATCGTTCGTGTTCTTGGTCACCGCCGCCCGGAGATTTTTCAACGCTTCCGGTAGACGATTGGAATTCAGGTAAACGCGGCTGAGCAAAACGTTGGCCGCGCTTGAGTCCGGTGCCAGTTCGAGTGATTTCAGCAAGGCGCGCTCGGCTCCGGCAAAATCGCGGTCCGCGAAACAAACCCTGCCGAGCAGCAAATAAAGCGCGGCCGTTTCAGGTCTCTTTGCGATTTGGTTCTGCACGCGTTCCCGGGCAACTGCGAACTGTTTATCGGCCAAATCCAAATTAACCAGCTCCTCCAGTGCAGGCAGGTAATTGGGATCGATCTTCAACGCGGATTCATAACTGTCGCGGGCCTGGCTGTTCCGGTCCATGTGTCGCAGTAACGCACCGGTGCGCAAGGGAATCTGTGGATTGGTGGGATAAAGCTGAGCGAGACGTTGGTAAACTTTGAGGGCTTCATCGTCCTCATTGGCCGCCTGATAAGCGGCTGCAAGCAGCAGTTGCGCGCCCGGCAAATGCGGGTGTTGCGAAACCAGTTTGGCGAGCGAATCGATCGCCAGGCGCGCTTCGTTGCGGCGCAGATTCAACTCCGCCAGCAGCATCACGGCTTCGGGGAAATCCGGTTGAAGATTCAAGGCCTGATTCAAACTGTTGACCGCGTCGCCCAAACTGTCGTTGTTCGCGAGTTGCGCCAGGGCCAATTGATAATGGATTGGCGGAACGCGCGGATATTCCTTGATGATGTGCTGAAGCTCGGCGACGGCTTTGGCGGGTTCACCTTGCGCTGTTCGCAATCGAGCCAGCAACAGCATCGCTTCCAGGTTGGTGGCGTCGCGACCGATGACTCCTTTGACCAGACTTTCACACTTGGTGAAATCGCGTTCGTTCAAGGCAATCTGCGCCAGGCGTGTTTGCGCCGGAAGATAATCACGCGTCTCTTTAATGAGTTTTTCCAACACGCGTTTGCCTTCGGCCACATTTCCCGTGGCCAGTTCGAAATCCACGTACGGCAGATGATCAGGCGATCGCGGCGGGGCAAGTGCTTCCGCGTTTCTGTAAGCGGCCTCGGCCTGCTGACGATCGTTTTTGGCAACGTAAAGGTTACCCAGCGCAACATAAGCGGCGCTCGAGCGCGGGTTCAATGCGATTGATTTCTGCAGCGATTTCTCAGCTTCGGGGAAGTTGCCGTTCCGCGCCTGGATCATGCCGCGAGCCAGAGGAAATCCCGCCGCGGCGCCACCTGAAGATTCAAGATGGTTCACCAACTGCCCGGCATGCTGAAGTTGGTTTGAACTGATGCTGCTGTTGACGAGCAGTCGTAAGACCATTTCGTTGGTGGGTTGTTCTTTCAACAGGAGCAAGGCTTCGTCACGGGCCGGAGCCGGCGCGCCACCTGCCAGTTGGCATTGCGCCAGGGCGAGTCGAACATCGAAGTTTTTGGGATCGGTCGTTTTAGCGTGAGTCAGAATCGCAAATGCCCGTCCGACCTGTCCGTTCGCAAACGCGATTAGCCCGAGATGCCGAATGGCCGTCCGGTTGGTCTGATCCAGTCGCAGCACGTTCAAGTACTGAATCTCGGCGGCTTCATACTGGCCGCTTTGATAAAGCTTTTCGGCCTGTTCGAGAAGCTGCGGTTTGTCCATCGCATGCGAACAGCCGCTGCCGAGTAAGGCGATGACGAAGCTCAGCACCGAAGCTGCCCCCAAAAAGTGTCTGAATAAATTCCCGCCCATCTTGCGTTCTTTCACGGAAGCCAGCGTTGCAGTTCAGGCTGGACTTGAAAAGCAGGAATGCACCCAAGGTTTTATTTGCGGTCGGCTGCCGCTTCGGTAGTGTCCTTCCAGAGTTTCTATCGCTATGGGAAGCATTTTTCACCGAATCCAGTCCAATACATTATGATCAAAAAATCTCTTGGAATTTTGCTGCTGATCGCGCTCGGGTTTGCTGCTGGCCTCGGCGTCGGTCGTAAAACCGTTTCCGCTGTGACGCCCGCCAGCGCGCCAGCCGCTGCGATCAGCAAGCCGCCTCGCCCAGCCTTGCCGGCTGTTGCCCCGCTTCCCAAATCCTCAACCGCGGAAGCGTCAAGCCAGCCCAGCAAAAGCCTGTCGCTCGCCGAAGCTGAAATGGCCATTGAGCGCGCCGCGAAAACCGGACACATGCGCCAATACGAAAAGCTCAAGGAAATCGCGGATGCACTCAATGTGGAAGACATCCCGGCGCTGTTGAAATTCCTGGAGAAACCAGTTTATCGCCCGACCAAAAGCATGCTGGCGCAGTTTCTCCTGCCGCGCTGGGCCAAAGCGGATTTGCAGGCCGCGATGGCGTACGCCGATGCCACTCCGTCAATGTTTGAGCGCAATCAGGCGATCGGCGCGGTGCTGCGCGGTTGGGCGGAAGTCGATGCCACGGCGGCCTCGGCCTGGGTGCAAAAACTTCCGGCCGGCCCGCTGCGGGCGCAGGCTGTTTCGGCGATCTCGGGTATTCTGGCCGAACAAGATCCCGAAGCGGCGTTCGCTCTGGCCACAGCCATGGGCGCAGATTCCCGCTGGGGTGGTGGCAGTTATGAAGTGTTCAGCGTCTGGGCGGCCAAGGATCCCGTCGCTGCCGCTGCCAAAGCCGCCGAGCTTCCCGGCGGCATGCAACGTCAGCAAGCCTTCAGCGCCATTGCGTCCGTCTGGGCCAGCAGCGATCCCCAAGCCGCTTTGGCTTGGGCGCAAAGTCTTCCCAGTGGCAATGACAAGTCCGGCGCCATCTCCGCCGTGATCGCGCAAATGGTCGGGGCCGATCCGCAAAACGCCGCCAAACTCGCGCTCTCGTTGCCGCCAGGCCAGGCGCGTAATTCCGCCATCAGTTCGGTCGCGTCGCAATGGGCTTACACCGATGTCGCGGGCGCATTGACCTGGGTGGAAGGACTTCCCGAAAGCGACGTCAAGCAAAACGCCTTGAGCAGCGTCGCCTACCAATGGTCGCAGACCGATCCGCAAGCCGCATTGCAATGGGTTCAGAATCTGCCTTCCAGTCAAAAGCGAAATCAGCTTCTCCAAAACATCATTTCCAACCTCGCTTATCAGAATCCTCAGGCGGCGAAGGATTTCGTAACGAGCCTGTCGCCCGGCCAAACCAAAAACAACGCGATCAGCCAAATCGCCGGCAGTCTGGCTCAAAGCAATCCCAAGGAAGCGCTCGACTGGGTCAACGCTCTTCCGGAAGGCTCCTCCAAACGCGACGCGCTGCGGCAGATTTCCTATCGCATGGCAGAAAGCGATCCCAAAGCCGCCGGCGATTACGCGCTCACCTTGCCTGTCGGTCAGGCGCGGAATGAATTCATTGCGGCAGTCGCTTCGCAATGGGCGAACTCGGACGTGAACGCCGCCTTCGCCTGGGTGCAGCAGTTGCCGGAAGGCCAATCCAAACGCAGCGCCATGAGCAACGTCGCCGCGCAATGGGCGCAGAGCGATCCGCAGGCCGCCTACAATTACGTGCAAGGTCTTCCCGCCGGTTCGGAAAAATCGGAACTCTTCGGCGCGGTGGTTCAGCAGATGGCTCAACAAGACAAGCAAACGGCCATGAATTGGATTCAGGCTCTGCCCGCGGGTCAGGATCGCAACCGCGCCTTGCAGAAAATCACCTCGAACATGTCCTACAGCGATCCGCTCGCCGCCATCGAATTCGCCAATCTCTTGCCCGCCGGCCAGGCGCGCAATCAAGCCGTCGGCCAGATCGCCAATGGCTGGGCGCAGTTTGATCCGAAGGCGGCGATGGATTGGGTTTCCAGTTTCCCTGAAGGCAAGATGAAGCAGGACGCCATTCGCAACATGTCCTGGCAACTGACGCAATCCGATCCAAAGGCGGCCGCGGAGATGGCGGTCAGCATGCCCGCCGGACAACAGCGCAACGACTTCATCGGCCGCATCGCCTCGTCGTGGGCCCAAGCGGATTTGGCGGGAGCCATTGATTGGGCCAAGGAAATGCCCGAGGGTCCGGCCAAGCAGAACGCCTTTCAAAATATGAGTCAGGAGTGGGCGCAAGCTGACCCGCAAGGCGCGGGCGCTTACGTGCAATCCATGCCTGCCGGCAACTCGCGCGACGGACTGATCAGCGCCGTGGCGCGGCAGTTGACTGAACAGGATCCGCAGACGGCTCTGGCCTGGGCGAATAAATTCCCGGATGCCGCCGCGCAAAATTCCGCGCTGTCCAGCGTGCTGTCGGGTTGGGCCCAGCAATCGCCGCAAGACGCCGCCAATTACGCGCTGACCTTGCCGATGGGCGAGGCGCAGGATCGCGCCACCGCGTCGGTTTTGTCGCAGTGGAGCAACAGCGACCCGGACGCCGCGGCACAATGGGCCAGCAAGTTTTCCGAAGGCAAAGCTCGTGAACAAGCGCTGCAAAGCATCGCCAGCAACTGGGCGGAAAGCGATCCGGCCGCAGCCGGTCAGTGGCTGAAAGCTTTGCCCGCCGGCCAGTCGCGCGAATCCGCCATCATGGGTTACGTGGGGCGTCTGGCGTATTCGTCACCCGAACAAGCTGCGCCCTGGGCCGAAGCGCTGACGGACGAGAAACAGCGGGCCAACCAGATTGAGAATATCGCCCGCAACTGGATCCGCTCCGATCCAACCGCGGCGGCGGCGTGGATTTACCAGACCAGCCTGAGCGAGGACCGCAAGCAGCGATTGCTGCAAAGCATGCCGCATTAAAATGCGGATTGGCGCCACTGGTGCGCTGCACTGACTTTCACTTCCCGTCCAGGCTGTTAATCGCGGCGCGGAGTTTTCGGCCGATGCTTTTCTGCCGCGCCTCGTTCAGGACTTTGCGGCCATCGAGTTCGCGGACGTAGAAACTGTCGATCGCCGCGCCTTTTTCGGTCAGAATCTTGGCCGCCGAGATGTCCAGATCCAGTTCGCTGAAGGCGTGGGAAATGGCATACAGCAGGCCGACGCGATCTTCGGTTTCGATTTCGATCAACGTGCGCAGTTCCGAAGAATCGTTGTCGAAGCGAACCTCCGTAGGAATCTGTTCGCCGGTGTAGGCCTGATAAATCGGGCGCAGCACTTTCTGCTTGGCAATCAACCCCGGCAAATCCTCCTCGCCGTCGGTGAGAACCTTGTTGAGCCGCTTTTCGAACTCCTCGCGCTGCTCGCGGTTGGCCAGATTGCCGGTCTTCGCGTCGATCGCAAAAAAAGTGTCGAGCACAATGCCATCGGTCCGGGTGAAGATCTGCGCGCTGAGAATGTTCAGGCCCACGGCGCTGAATGAACCCGCGATTTTGCTGAAGAGTCCGGCGCGATCCCAGGTGCAGATTTTGACCGCGCTGTAACCGCGATCGGGTTCGTTGTGCCAGTTCACCACCGGCGCCAGCGCGGTTTCTTCTTCGGAAATCTGCAGGCGCATGAAACGGTGCGCAATGATCAGGTCCTCGAAAATTTCCTTGGCGGAATGAATCTGGAAATAGCGCGTCGGCAACGCGGTGAAGTGGGCGTCCAGTTCCTCGGGGCTGAGATGGCCGTCCATCAGCCGCGCGACTTCGTCCATCAGCAGTTCACGCTGTTTTTCTTCCGCGCGGATGAATTCCGATCCGCCCGCGAGCAGGTCGGCGGCTTTGTGGTGCAACGACCAGAGCAGCGCGTCTTTGAAACCATTCCAGAGCTTGTCACTGGTGGCCTGCGAATCGACAAAGGTGAGAATCGTCAGGAGCGAAAGAGTTTCCAGCGTTTGAATTTCATCGGCGAAATTCCGAATCACCAGCGGATCATCCAGATCGCGGCGTTGGGAAATGCTCGCCATGAGCAGATGATTTTCGATCAACAGGCGCAACGTGTGCGTGGCCGATCCGTCCAGATGCAGGCGTTTGGCGACGCTCATGGCGATCTTGCCGCCCAGCTCCGAATGCGCGCCGTGTCCCTGCGGTTTGCCCGTGTCGTGCAACAACAAGGCGAGATACAAGAGAAAAGGACGCTCCAATTTTTGGAACAGCGGTGTGTAGGCGTTGTAAGGCGGCGTTTGCGCTTCCCAGACGCGGTCCAGCTGTTCCAGGCACATGAGTGTGTGCTCGTCTGCCGTGTATTGATGATAAAACTCATGTTGCACGAGGCAGGTGAGCTTGCCGAATTCCGGAATGTATTTGCCGAGCAGACCGACTTCATGCATCGAACGCAGAATCGGCGCGACGTTGCCGCGTTGATTGAGAATTTCGAGGAAGGTTTCGCGCACGTGCTGGTCATTGACGAAGGAGCGGTTCGCCAATGAAAGCTGATTGCGGATGAGTTGAGCGAGATCGGGGTGCAGCTTCAGGCCGCGTTGCTGCGCATACAGGAACACGCGCATGAGCCGGCGCGGTTGATCGCGAAAGACGCGGTTCGACACGGCATGAATTTCGCCGTTGATGAATTTGAAACCGTCCACCGGTTCAGGCGCGGGCTTCTTGCGCTTGCCGGGGATCAACGCGGTCAAAGTGGAAAGGCCGGGAATGCGGCTGACCGGCGGCGGCACCAAAGCCATGCGCTGTTCGAGCGTGCGGGTGATGATGAAAATGTTCCGCGAATGCGTGTAGAGATCGCGCATGAATTTCTCGATCCGCTTGCTGGGCGAGCGTTCCGGATAACCGAGATTATGCGCGATCGCCGGCTGGAGATTTTTGCTGAGCACATCCGTGGCGCGATTGGTGTGGTAGTGCATTTCCGTTCGCACGCGCAGCAGGAAATCGTAGGCGGCCTCCAGTTGCTTGCGCTCGGCGGCGCTGACGAATTCCTGCTGTTGCAAATCTTCCAGCGAGCGGGTGCGATACTTGAAAAATGACATCCAGAGAAGATTCTGATAATCGCGCAAACCGCCGCAGGCGTTCTTGATGTTGGGTTCCTGCATGGACGCGGAATTGCCGAATTTTTCGCGACGCGTCGCCTGATCCTCAATACGCATCGCGAGGTATTGGTCCACGTGTTTCTCGATGCATTTGGCCACGAGCGCTTTTTGAAATTTCTTGAACAGCATTTCATCCCCAACGATCAACCGCGACTCGATCAAGGAGGTTTTGGACTGCATGTCGGTGTTGGCGACCTTCACGCAGTCTTCCACGTTGCGCACCGAATGGCCAACCTTGAGCCCGAGATCCCATAGCGGATAGAGAATGCCATCGATCAACTTCGAAAGATGCGGGAGCGGCTTGCCTGAGGCGACGACCTGGCCGTCGTGGAGGAACATGAAATCGATGTCGCTGTGTGGGTTCAGTTCGGCCCGGCCATAACCGCCAATCGCAATGAGCGCCAGCGGCGGAAATTCCTTTTGCGCCTGGGTGGAGAGACTGCTTTTGACCGCGCCCCAGAGATGTTTCAGGAGCGCGTCTAAGATAACTGCGCGCGCTTCGCAAACCTCTCGCCCTGCCGCGCCGGAGCGATGCAGCAACTTCAGTCGATGCGTTTCGACTTTGAGGAAAGTTTTGTAGCGAGCCAGTTCCTGAGCCGGCATCCGGCCGGCGGGCAACTGGAGTTTCGCGGCGGCGTTGGCTTCGATTTTGTCCCGTAATGACTGCATTCGCGGGTAACTTTGGTTGCAAATGCAGGTGAAGGCAAGCGCCGCGGCGCGCGGCCTTCAGGCCGCTTCAACGTGATTTGACGCAGTAGTTCTCAAGTCCCAACCGTGAGTAGCCTTGAAGCGGCATAAATGCCGCGCCCCCGCTTTGTCTTCGCAGGGTTCATATTGGAACACCGGTTGGAACTGCATGGTTCCGGCTTGGGGGGCGAGATGACGAACTGTTTTGCGCCCAAAAGACATTAAAAAAGTCATTCCGCTTTCAAGTGTCAGCATTTCCCGATGATCCGATGCGCAAAAACATTGGACAAAAGGGCGTGGCTTGCGGAGGGTCATTGCAGTTATGGGCTTTTGGACAAACAAGGAACATTGCACCGCGTTCGACGACGCCGAAGATCTGGCTTATGCGCCCTCGGGCGGTCCTCTGTCCATGTGGCTGCTCGGCGTGGGTTTGGCGCTGGTTCCGCTCAGCTACGGTGTCCGTTGCCTCTCGAACGGTCACACGCGTTTTTTCGGACGGCACGGTTCGCATCTCGATCTCACCGGTTCGGCGGCAACGGCTTTGGCCATTGCTTACATTGCGGTCGGCGTTTTTATTCATGCTCACTGGTTCTGGGGACTGCATGCGAAGCTGGAGCCGTGGAGCTACATTCTCAAGGTTTTGGCCGTGCTGGTGTTTCTGGGCGGGTTTGGATACGCGATCTACAGAATTCTCGCCGCGTGATGGGCTGCTTTTCACCGCTTCTGGCTTTCTTTCCTGTGAATGCGCTTGATCGCAACCTTGTTCGCTTCCCGGTGTTCGCCTAGATTGCCGCGGTAGACTGATTCGATAATGCCCGCCAATCTCGATCCCGATGCCGCTCTGATGCTCCGCGTGAAGCGGGGCGACACGGCTGCGTTTACCGATTTGGTGGACAAATACAAACAGCCGGTCATCAATTTGATTTACCGTACGCTGCGAGATGCCACGGAGGCGGAGGATCTGGCGCAGAACGTTTTTGTGCAGGTCTTCAAATCCGCCGATCGCTACCGGGTTTCCGCCAAGTTTTCCACCTGGCTCTTTACGATCGCGCGAAATCTTTGCCTGAACGAAATCCGCCGCCGTTCCCGGCATCCGGCCGATTCTCTGGACGTCACGCATCCGGACCAGGACGATCAACCGCTCTATCAATTTGAAGACAAGAAAACCTTTGCACCGCCCGACAAGCTGTTGCACGGCGAACTGGAGCAAAAGATCGAGCAAGCCCTCGGCGAATTGCCGGAAAACCAGCGCACGGCGATCCTGCTCTGCCGGCAGGATGAGTTGAGTTATGAGGAAATTGCCGAGGTGCTGGGCTGTTCGCTTTCGGCCACCAAATCGCTGATTCACCGCGGGCGGGAAACGCTCAAGGAAAAGCTGAAACCATATCTTTCCAGTGGCGCCTGGAAAACGTGAATCGATGAAACTTTTGGCAAAAGCCGGTTTTGAACTACAAAGGAACCTATGAGCGATCCGCAAAAACTGATCGAAATCCGCTGGCGCAGGCCGTTGACGGCCGACGAGGAAGCGGAGTTGCGGCTCTGGCTGTCGGATCGGCCCGAAGCTCAGGCGGAATGGGAGCTTGAGGCCGGATTGACGGAAGGCTTGAACCGCTTGCCGGATATCGACGTTCCATCGAATTTCACCGCGCGTGTGCTTCAGGAGCTGGAGCGCCAGCCGGTTTCGCCGCGCGTCAGACGCTGGAAATGGGTCTGGCATTCGCTGGTTCCCAAAGCGGCGCTGGTCGCGGTGATCTGCGGGGCGGGAATGTTTGTCTCACGTCAACACGCGATGGCTCGCCGTCTGGAAATGGCCCAAAGCGTCGCGGCCGTTTCCAAGGTTTCTTCCCTGCCGAGCCCGGACATTTTGGAGGATTTCGAAGTGATTCGTCAGTTGAATTTCAATCCGCCACCGGATGAGGAGCTGCTTGCGCTGATGAAATGACGCGTTCCGGTCCATTACGTATTCCCGCGATCGCGCTCGTTTTTGCGGTGGGTCTATCTTGCGCTTCCGCTGCCACTGAGGATTTGCCGGCGACACTTTCACTCACCAACAAAGACGGATCCAGCTTGTCTGACGGGCAGAAATCGCCGGTGGACCAATTTCGTGAATTGCTGGCCATGCGATTGCCCGAGCGCCGGAACGCGTTGACCAATCGTCCGCCTGACGCCGCGCGCCGCATTCTGGCCAAGATCCGCGAGTACGAATCATTGAAAGCCGATGAGCGGGAACTTCGGTTGCGAGCGACGGAGTTGCGTTGGTATCTGCTGCCGCTCATGACGGAACCTCGAACCAATCGCGCCGTGCGTCTGGCGTCCATTCCGGAAGAACAGCGCAAACTGGTTGAGGCGCGCCTGGAACAGTGGGATCTGCTGCCGCCGCCGTTTCAGGAGCAACTGCTGGACAGTGAATTGATGGCGCATTACTTCAGCCAACTCGAAGGCGCCACGCCGGAGCAGCGCAAGAAAATCCTGAGCCAGATATCTCCGGAACGCCGGGCCAAACTGGAGCAGGGCATCGCCGATTGGCGGATCATTTCCGAGGAGCAACGCCAGAAGGTGCTGAAGAGCTTCGATGATTTTTTTGAATTGAAGCCGGAAGAAAAGGCTCGCGCATTGAGTGCGCTGTCAGAACCCGAAAAGCAGCAGATGGAAAAAACGTTGCAGGCTTATTCCAAACTGACGTCTCAGCAGCGGGCGGAGTGCATTCAATCTTTCGAAAAGTTTGCCAGCATGAGCCTGGCGGAACGACAAGCGTTCCTGAAAAATGCCGAGCGCTGGAAACTGATGTCCGCCGAGGAGCGCGAAAACTGGCGCAACCTGGTGGAAATGGCTCCGATCCGCCCGCCGTATCCCATCGGCTTCACGCCCCCGATGCCGCCTCAGCCACCTCCGCGTTGAGCGTTTCAGTTCAACCGCAGATCACCCAGGCAAGAGGACTGCGCGTTGGACTTTCGAGCCGTACAGAGTTCAGGCGACCCGAGGCTCGGGTCGCCTGCTTGATCAGGAATCCATTAACGACGGGCAACAAGATCAGGGTTGTTGCTGAGGTAAGGGAGGTTGTTCCTGAGGTTGGACCTGATTATTGGTGCTCGATTGACTTCCGCCCGAGACACCGCCAGGGCTGCCGGCTCCGCCAACGGCCGAAGGAGCTTCGAGTTTGTAATGACTGTAAATGCTCTGGGTGAAGCTTGGATTATCCAGAGATTGCCATTCGCTTTTCGCCACGGTGGGACCCGACTGCAGGGTCTCTTTGGTCGCGTTCAAGGTGACTTCGGCGTTGCGCAACATGCCCTTCCCGCGTTCGATGTTCATCGCCTGCAGCGGCACCAGAGCCTGACGTCCGCGCTCCACACCGATCGCGGCAAAGGTTTCGCCTTTTTGTGGGTTGATCAGCACCTCGTCGATTTCCCCGAGTTTCTCGCCCTGCGCGTCTTTCACTTTCGCGCCCACGAGATCCTTCGAGACGTAGAAGTCCTGGCTGTGCTTGGACTGCTGGCTGGCCGATGATTCACTTTTTGAAGGCATCGGAGCGCCGTAATCGTACTGGGCAAACGTTGTTCCTGCCAACAGACACAGGCTGGTACAGCCTATGATCCATTTTGATCGTGTATTCATTTTGTTCCTTGTTGTTGAGCGCTCGCTTGAAAAGGCGAGGGCAATTTTTACTTTCTGAAGTACGGTCTGTCGCAGCTCGGCAACGCTCAACCGGGTAGTTCACCCCACGCTTCACCTGACCCTAGTTTCCAATCTGAGCTGCGTTAGCGCCGACTTTTGCCAAAAAGAGATTGCTCCCCTGTGAAAGCCATTTATTCTCCACGCTGATGAACCCACGGAATCTGTTGCGCACGCGCTCTTTCGCTTTGTACTCCCTATGTTGAAGCGTTTAAGATGGGTCGCGTTCCTCGCGTTTTGTCTGAAATCCGTGGTGAGTTTCGCGGAACCGCCGCCAGCCGAACCGCCAGTGCTGGAGCTGAAACTCAACGACTATCTCCAGCGGGTCGTCGACAACAATGAAAGCATCCAGGCGCAGATGCTCGGGGCGGAATCCAGCCGTCGCAAGGCCCGTGGCGAACGCGGTATTTTCGAGCCCGAACTGGTCAACGCGCTTACTCGCGAATCCAACAAGCGCACCAACAATGTCGAACAGCAAGCCGCGCAAGGCGGCGCCGGTTTTTTCAGCGAACGCAATACGATCTATGACGCCGGTCTCGAATCGGTGATTCCCACCGGTGGCAAAATTCGGTTGGGCTACAATCTCAGCGATCTCAACAACAACGTGAACCCGTATGGATCGATTTTTCAGACGACCAACAGCGTGTTCATCCAGCAGTATCAGACCTTTGTCGGCGCGACTTTCACACAACCGCTGCTGAAAAACGGCGGCACCGGCGTCACGCTGGCGGGCATTCGGATTGCCGCGCTCGATTCCGAGGTCGCCTTTGAAGAGTATCGCCGTCAATTGATGCTGACGATTTCCCGGGCGGAAGCGGCGTATTGGAATCTCTATTTTGCCCAACAGCAATTGCGCTTCTTTGAAGAATCCGTGGCTGTTGCGCAATCGGTTTTGGACGACAGCCAGCAGAAGGTGAAAGCCGGTCGCGCCGCCGAACTGGAAGTTTTGGAAGCGCAATCCGGATTGGCGCTGCGAAAAACCAAACAGAACGAAGCGTTCCAGAATTATTACACCGCGCTGGGCATGGTTTACACCCTGGCCGGCGTGTCGCCAAACGCGGCCAGCCGAACGGTTCGCGCGACGGATGTGCCGTCGGCGACGAACTCGCCTTTCGCGTATTCCAAAAGTTTTCAGGCCGCGTTCGCTCTCAATCCCGATTACCTGATGCAGCTCAAGAAAGTGGAGGCCGAACGCGTGCGGGTCGGCGTGGCGCGCAACCAGGTTCTGCCCGAACTCAACGTGAAAGGCGCCTACGGTTTCAACGGTCTGGCGGGCACGCCGGGCGATTCCTGGGATGTGGCGCAAAGCCAGGATTTTCCGTCGTGGTCCATCGGTGTGGAATTGCGCGTGCCGCTCGCCGGAAATATCAAAGGCCGCAATCAGCTTCAGGCGAGCAAACTTTCCATGCAGGAAGCGATCGCCAATTTGAACAGCATCGAGACGCAGATTGCCAACTTGCTGAACACCTCGATTCGGAAAGCGCGCAGCTGGCAGGACAGCATTCAAAGCTACGAAACGGTTGTGCATTTCAACGAAGACCTGCTCAAGACTCAATTGGCGCGATTGGAAGTCGGCAAAATTGAGCCGCGCAAAGTGCTCGAAGTCGAAGCCGATCTCTTCGATGCCCGCCAGAACCTGGCTCAGGCGCTGGTGGAATACCAACGCACGCTGCTCGAATTGCAACTGGCCGACGGCACGATTTTGCAAAGCCGCAACATGGATCTCACGCGCGAGCAATTGCAGCAAAAAACCATGGCGCTGCTCAAAAACAAGGCGCTGCCCTCGGACGTCTACAAACCGGTGCCCAACTTTCAGCCCGCGTCGCGGACGTATTGATTCACCAACCGTATGTTGAAATGCAAAATCGTTCTCTCCCTTGCCTGCCTTGGTTTTCTGGCCGTTGCCACGGCTGGAGCCGCGGCTGAAACCGTTTCGGTCAGCGGCATTACCGAACCGTTCATGGACGTGACTCTGGGCGCTTCTGTCGCCGGAATTATTCGCGTGGAACATTTCCAGGAAGGCGATGCCGTCAAGAAAGGCGATGTGCTGCTGGAACTCGACAAGCAGCTCGAACAGTTCGAAGTCGAACGTCGCCAGTCGGTCATGGAGCAGAACAAAATGGAACTGGATTCCACGCGCGCGCTGGCACAAACGACCAAAGCCGTGAGCAAAGAGGAACTCGCAAAAAAGGAAGCTGAATACAACATCGCCGTTTCGGAATTCGGCATCGCCAGTGAACAGTTGGCCCACCGCCGAATTACCGCGCCGTTTTCCGGGATCATCACGGAAATCCTGCTGCGGCCCGGTGCGGCCTGTGCGCCTTATCAACCGCTCATCCGCTTGGTGGACACGACGCGTTGTTATTTCGTCGGCCAGATCGAAGGCAAAGCCGCCTCAAACCTGAAAGTGAATCAGCCCGTTCGCCTCGAAGTGGACGGCTCGACTCAGCCGATCATTGGAAAAATCTGTTACCTCTCGCCGACTGTCGATCCCGCCAGCGGATTGGCCCGAGTCAAAGCGCTTTTCGATAACACCGAAGCGAACATTCGTCCGGGTCTCACCGCGAAAATGACACCTCAATAATTGTATGGATTCGAATCTGAGCGGACGGAGTGACAAGTTTGCGCGGGCATTGAGTGAGTTGACTGAACTGCGGCAATTCCCCGGAGCGCCCAAGGAATTCTGGCCGCGCTTCCTCGGCGCCGTGGCCCAACTCGCCGCCGCCGATGTTCTTGTTCTGTTGGTGGGCAATCCCGGCAAGACTCCGCGCTGGACCGCAATCGGTGAATGGACTTCCAGCCCCGGACCTTCGCGCACGCGCACAGGTTTCGCCTCGCAATTGGAAGCGCTGGCCGAACGCGGTTTGCGCGAAGGATCTTTCGTTGAGCAGAGCGATGCCACTGCCGGCAGTTTCAATCTGGTCGTTCGGCTGAAACTGGCCCGAGCCGAAGACGAAGTCATGCTCGCCGGGCAGTTGCTCGATTTCACGGACGCCGCCGCGAGCGAATCGCTGCTGCGACTGGAGCTGGCCGCAGACACGCCGGCGCTCTATCAGGAAAATCTGGCCGGGCGCCAGGCGAAGCACGACGTGGAGAAATTTGCCGCTGTCCTGGATTTGCTCGTGCCGGTGAACGAAGCCGTGCGCTTTATCTCCGCCAGCCTGGCATTCTGCAACGGCGTGGCAACACGCTTTCGCTGCGAACGCGTGAGCCTCGGCTGGCTCGAAAGCGGTTACGTTCACTTGCAGGCGATCAGCCGGACGGAACAGTTCGATCGCCAGATGTCCGTGGCGCAGCGGCTCGAAGCTGCGATGGAAGAATGCCTCGATCAGGACGAGGAAATCGTCTGGCCCACGCCGTCGGGTGTTAATAGCGTCGCGCTTGATCACGAGAAATTTGCCCGCGAACAAAACGTCGCGAACCTCGTTTCCATTCCACTGCGGATTGATGGCAAGGTTGTCGCCGTGCTGACCTGTGAACGCCAGGAAACGGCTTTCACGACCACGGAATTGCAGCAACTCCGGCTGGTCTGCGATCAATCCGTCCGCCGCTTGAATGATTTGAAAGGGCAGGATCGCTGGTTTGGAGCCCGGTGGGCGGCGGCGATGCGCGTTTATTTTGCGGACTGGCTCGGGCCGGAACACACCTGGAGCAAAGTCGCTGCGATCTCAACCGTGCTCCTTCTGGCGGCTCTGTTTCTCGTGCGAATCAATTATCGCGTGGAAGGAAATTTCATTCTGCGCAGCGACGAAGCGGAGTATTTGACCGCGCCCTTCGACGGCTACATCGAGCAGGTGTTTGTTCGCCCCGGCGATCAGGTTGCCAAAGGCGGCAAGTTGCTGAGCTTGAACCGCAGCGAACTGTTGCTGGACGAATCGGCGGCGCTGGCAGACCTGACTCGATATCAGCGAGAGTCCGAAAAGGCGCGCGCCGCCAAAAGCCTGGCGGAAATGCGCATCGCCGACGCTCTGGCGCAACAAGCGCAGGCGCGGCTCGACCTGGTTCGCTATCGGCTGGAAAACGCGACGGTCAAAGCGGCTTTCGCGGGCGTGGTGGTTGAAGGTGATTTGCGCGAGCGGATTGCTTCGCCGGTGAAACAGGGCGACGCGCTCTACAAAGTGGCGCGGCTCGATACGCTTTATGCCGAGGCCGATGTGCCGGAGCGCGACGTGAAGGAAATTCTCGGCAAGGCCAAAGGCGAAATCGCATTCGTGACGCAGCCGAAGACGAAATATCCCGTGACGATTGAAACCGTCCAACCCTCCGCGCTGACCAAGAAAGATGGGAATGTTTTTCTGGTGCGCCTGAAACTCGACGGCGGCGCGCAGGCTTGGTGGCGTCCGGGCATGACCGGGTTGTGCAAGCTGTCGGTGGAAAAGCGATCGCTGTTCTGGATTCTGACCCATCGCACAGCGGATTTCCTGCGGCTCAAATTGTGGTTTTAAGTTGGTTGAGGTCAGTTGTCCGTGGTCAGTAGTCAGTAGTTGTTTGTGGCATCGGGGATATTTGGATTTGAGGTGAATATGAGTAGAACAAACTTTGAACAGCTGCGGGTTTACAATCTCGCTGAAACTTTGGCGGATTCGATTTGGGATATCGCATCGACTTGGGATCATTTCGCAAAAGAAACAATCGGCCGACAGATTGTTCGTTCTGCCGATAGTATCGGAGCGAACATTGCCGAAGGCAGCGGGCGTGGAAGTTATCAGGATAACCGGCGTTTTGTGAGAGTCGCGCGGGGCTCCCTCAACGAGACGCAGCATTTTCTGAGACGCGCCTTTCGTCGGAAGCTCCTC
>JBQCEJ010000267.1:0-20794 GCA_051960355.1 Verrucomicrobiota bacterium
TGATTTAAATAAAATTGCAGAGCATTATTCAGCCATTCTCACGGAGATTGGTGCGGACTTGCGTTCCGAAGGCATGCGGGAAACACCGTTGCGCGCCGCCAAAGCCTTGGTCGAAATGACTGAAGGCTCAAGAATGGACGGCGACAACCTGACCAAACTTTTCAAAGCGGAATGCCAGACCGCGATCTGCCACGACATGGTCATCGTCGAGGGCATTACCGAGGTCGGCCTCTGCGAACACCATCTGCTGCCCATCATCATGAGCATCACAATTGCCTATGTCCCGGATCAAAAAATCCTGGGCCTATCGAAGCTCTCGCGCATCGCCGGCTATTTTGCTCGTCGCTGGCAGAACCAGGAACGGACGGCTCATCTCATTGCTGAATTTGTCGAGAAGACCGTGGAAGCTTTGGGTGTCGCGGTGCTGATCGAAGGCAAGCACATGTGCGCCATGGCTCGAGGTGTGCGCGATACGCATTCGGTGATGAAGGTGAATGTTATGCACGGCGTCTTCCAAAAAGATCCAAATGTTCGCAACGAACTCTTCATGCGCTTGAAAAGCAAATGAGCCTTTGGGCAGTTTGCACGATCATCCGGTCAGTTGCGTTCCCGGAGGCCAGGGCCGAATTTCCAAGGTGATGTGCAAGAGCGGATGTGCGCGCCAGACCCGGTGATTCCTAGTCCCGCCATTTTGAATCTCCACTGTGTGGGTCGGAATCATGGCCTGATTGTGTGTCGGTCACCGCAGCCGGATGGCGCGTTGAATGAGAATCGGCGGATCAAGTTGCTGCCCTTCGGCCGAGGCTGCGTGGATCCTGCGCACCACGTCCATGCCCTTGATCACCCGGCCGAATGCCGCAAAGCCCTGGCCGTCAGGATTGCGCTGACCGCCAAAATCCAGCTCCGGCTGATCCCCGATACAGATCGAGAAGCTGTCCTGCGCTGTGTCGGGGCCGCTCCGAGCCATGCTGAGCGTGCCATCCAGATGCCGCAGCGCAGTGTCGCGAGTCCGCTCCAAGGCGATTGGCGCCAGGAAGTGGTTTGTTGCCGCAGGGTTGGCCTCGGCTTGGATGACTTGAATTTTCACCGTGTCATTCGGCTGGTTTGAAAGCGTCACGGTGCGAAAAAAGCGGCCGTCATTGTAAAGTCGTTCCTGCACATAATGCAGGAAGTTCTTAACCGTCAGCGGCGCCGCTTTGGCATCCAATTCGACCTCGATCTTGCCCAGCGTGGTTTCGAAGACCACCTGCGGCTTGTCAATCATAGGGGTTTCACGCCAATGAAACCGCGGTGCCTGGCTGGGATCAAAGCCCTTGAGGTGCGCGCGTTCGGCTGCGGGCCGCAGCATCGGGTTGCGGTAACGCCAGGGCGTGTCGCCAAACACTGCCGCGCACAGTTGAGCTGCGGCGGGATCGTATTCCTTCAGCATCGCGCGCGTGTGCACGTGATTGTGCGAGGCGTCGTCGTGACGATTGTTGTCGAACCAGTCCTGCACACATTCAGCCCAGTATTCGGTGGGGTTGGAGCCGGCATAGGTTTTCTTCCAAAGGCCCTGATTGGTGGCGCTCTGGTAGGCGGCCCACAACCGTGGCTTGAAGGTTTTATCCAAGGCTTCCATGGCCACTTCCTGGATCACATGTGCGAACTCATGAATCAGGATGTTCTCGCCGTTGTAGGGATCGTTCGGGAAGTTGAGCAAGTTTTCTTCCGCGCCGCTGCACGTGCTGCCGCCCAGACCGCGCGCGCGACTGTCCCAAAATGCGCGGGGCGTCAGGTCGCGTTGTTCAGGCAGATCCGTGGTGTATTCGTTATGCGCCATGACCACGATCTTGACGCCGTTTGTGACCAGGGCCTGAATGATTTGGTCACGGCCGGAGAGCATGTTCCGCACGATGTCCGCGGCTTCCAGCAATGCAAAGTCGGAGACTTTCTCGGAACCGACGATCGGCAATCCGGCCACCTCCGTATATTTCTGATAAAACGGGTCGAGCTTCGCGCTGTTGCGGAGTGCTAGTGGAATTGGGCGGATGGTATCAGCCTTGAGCGACACGATCGGCATTAACCCGACCAAAGCCAGAACCGCTGTCCATCGCTGCGAAGTCAGCCAGAGCTTCCGGAGCATTTTCAATTGGGGAAAGGTTTGAAGGGTTATCATCAGCAACAGAGTTGGTTCACAGCGATCATTTGGAATGCGTCTAAAGCGCGTCTGGCGAATGCCTGACAGTTTACCTGAAAGCCCCTGTGTGTATTGTCGAAAACGCACAGGAAAGCTGCTGATTTTGCACCAAGCTCGCTCGACCGTCGCGGGCGCTGGAGAAAGTGGAAATGTTGATAGAGCCACATGCGAAATTTCATTTTGCCCGGGTATTCTGGATTAGGCGGAGCAGTTCCTGCACGCAGGCTTCCGCAAAAACGGCATCGTTGATCGCGCACTCCAGTTCAATCACCGGAATATCCGGCCGCAACCTGCTCTTGAGCGATGCGCGAAGGGCGGCGTCCGCATCCGGCTCATGGAACGGTCCGTCCGGCGCGCCCACGAGACTGTTGCCGCGCAGGGGCAGCATTACCGTAACGGCACCGCGCGAGTCGTTCAGCTTTTCGGCTAGGATGCGACCGAGCAGCATGCATTCTTCGGCGCTCGTGCGCATCAAAGTGACCTGCGGGTTGTGCTGATAAAAAGTCCGCGCCGCGAATCTTCCGGGAACCGTTTCCGGCGAACCGAAATTGACCATGTCCAGGCAACCGGTCGAAACAATGGCCGGAACACCATGCCGCGCCGCTGCCTCCAATCGTTCCGGCCCGGCGCTCAACAGCCCGCCGACGAGTTCATCCGCCCACTCAGTCGTCGGGATGTCCAGCACGCCTGCAACCAGCCCGGTTGAAATGAGCGATTCCATCGTGCGTCCGCCTGTGCCCGTCGCGGCAAAAACGATGACTTCATAACCAGCAGCCTCGAGAATTCTCCGCGCGTGATCAATGCAGGGCGTCGTATTGCCGAACTGGCTGGCCACAATGATCGGTTTGTCCGGTGTGGCGGCGGCATCGGTTGCCGAGTCGGCTTCGACCATTCCGCAGATCGCCCCGGCTGCGCGGGCGAAAAGCGGGCGTGAAATCCGGTTGAGCCCCGCGATGTCCACCACGCTGGGAAACATCACAATGTCCGTCACGCCGATGTAAGGAGCGATGTTCCCGCTCGCCAGCGTTGAAACCATGACTTTGGGAAAGCCAACCCGCAACGCCCGCATGGCTGCGGTGGCAATCGCGGTTCCGCCGCCGCCGCCCAGTGAGATCACGCCATCGATGCGTCCCTCGTCGGCGAGTCTTGCCAGCACGATCGGCGCACCGCGGGACATGGTTGTAACGGCCTCGCCGCGATCGCGTCGGCGTGCGATTTCTGCGAAGTCGATTCCCGCAGCTGCCGCGATGGCATCCCGCGCAATGTCCGGCTGGAGCCGTGGTTCACCGAGCGTGCCGACATCGATCACCATCACTTCATGTCCACGTTGCCGAACGAACTCGGCCACGAAGCCGTGCTCGGCTCCCTTCGTGTCCATTGTTCCAAGAATGGCAATCGTCGGCATGACGGTTTAATGTGAATTCAGTGAAGCGAGTTCCTCGGATGTGCAGAATTCGTCGACTTGGGCGCGCTTGCCGGCCCAGGCAATCCCGCGCAGCAGGACAACGCGATAACCTGTCGTGTTGAAGGCGGTGTATTCGTGACCCGGCAAACTGACGAACGCACGATACGGGGTTTTCCCGTTCCGGGCCTTTTTTTCATAAGTCCAGATCTGGGGTGCGCGCCGATCCTGGTAATCGCTGGAGGCGAGCACGTTGATTTCGGGTGCCAGATCCATCTCGTAATAGATTTCATCCTTCCACTGGAAATCAGTCAGGCCGCGGCTGATAGGGTATTGGGGGCTCTCCCAGTGAAGGTTTACGTTGCCCTCGTGCCATTTCGTGGCTTGAGCCCGAGGCAGTTCCGGTGAGGGCCAGCGCCAGGCGCCGCCGAGCGTTTGTTTGACCCACGCAGCTTGATCGCCGCCCACAACACCCGCGTGAATCACCACGACGCCGCCGCCGCGCGCGAGAAATTTCTCAAAGGCTTCGCGTTGTGATCCGATGATCTTCATCCCGTCCGGCGCGTGAATAATCAGCACATCGGTGGCTGCGAGTTGCCCGTCATCGGGAAATACCATCCCGCCGTCCACCATCATGCCGCGTTCAGCGAGTCGTTGCTTCCATTCGCGGAGAAAGCGCGGATGATCATGCTGGTTCGGCCCATGTGTCTTGGGGCCGCTACGGATGAAAACATGCAGCGGCTCGGCGGCTTGGACGGAAACCGCGGTCAGCCACATCACAATCGCCGCCAACGTGAACCATCGGTTCCACGCGAAAGGAGCGCGGGCTTCAGGTCGCTTCGCCGTGAGTGAATTTCGCGGCTTGCCAATCTCATGGATCGGAAACCTGAAGTTGGGTCGTTGCATATAAAGTCAGCGATGGGTTTCGATGGTCAGCGGGTTGCCAACGCTGTTTCGAAGCGCAATCCACGGTGCTTCCGCCGAGACATCCACAATGTCGGGTTCCGCAGCGACGGCCGGAGCCAGGGCCACCAAGAAAACCAGCGCCTCGCTAAAGGGGTTGTAAGTGCCATGCACCTCGTCTTTCGGAATGAAAACCATTTCGCCGGGGCCGAGGATGCGATGATCGCGGCCAATCCACTGCTCGGCGCGCCCGGTTAGAATGTAAATGATCTCCTCGCGGTGTGGATGCCTGTGAAACGGATGCGCTCTTCCGGGTTCTATGGTCACGCGGACCATCAGCAGTTCCTGATTGGGCACCACGTCCGAGCGGCACAACCACTCTTCCCGCGCCCAAGGGGAAATCGAATCTACCTTTTCCACAGCGGTTACGAATCGGCGTTGGGCAATTTTCATAAGCTCGTTTTGGAACGTTCGGTGGAACAGCGGCTCACCTTGATTTATCTCCGTTTGCCGCGGCCAACGTTTCTGGCGGAAGGCGCTTTCAGCGTTTTGAACTGGCGGGTCAGATCCGTCAGCGAGGCTTCAACGGCCATGCGTTCGAGCGAACTGGCCCCGACGAACCCGACTGCATCGGTGTTTTGCAAGACGCGATCCGCGTCGGACGGCGTGTTGATCGGACCGCCGTGACAGAGGAAAAAGATGTCTTTGCGCACGCGCCGGGCGGCGTCGATGATCGCTTGCGTGCGTTGCAGGGTAAAATCCCAGGTGGCCACGGCTTGCTGGACGCCGATCGAACCGCCGACGGTCGTGCCAACGTGGGCAATGATTGCATCCGCTCCCGCTTTGGCCATCTCGACCGCTTCCTGCGGTGTGGCGACATAGACAATGCTGAACAAATCCATTTTGCGGGCGAGCGCCACCATTTCGTATTCCTTTTGCACGCTCATGCCGGTTTCCTCTAGCACGTCACGGAAATGGCCATCCACGATCGTGTGCGTGGGGAAATTATTCACGCCGCTGAAGCCCATTTCCTTCACCTTGCCGAGCCAATGCCACATGCGACGGCGCGGGTCCGTGGCGTGGACGCCGCAGATCACCGGCACTTCCTCCACCACCGGCAGCACCTCGTGTTCGCCAATGTCCATCGCGATCGCGTTGGCGTCGCCATAAGCCATGAGTCCACAGGTGGAACCATGGCCCATCATGCGGAACCGGCCTGAGTTGTAGATGATGATGAGATCGGCGCCGCCTTTCTCAATGAACTTGGCACTGATGCCGGTGCCGGCGCCGGCGGCGATGATCGGACTGCCCTTCTTCAACGTGGCGTGCAGGCGATCGACGACTTCTTTGCGGGTGTAGGGATTACCTTTTCCAGTCCAGGGATTCGGCATGGTTCCTTTCGTGTTTGGGGGCAGTTTGAAAGTGCATTGAATCAGGAAGCCAGTGGCTGGGCGGGGACGGTTTTGTTGGGAGCAATCTCCGTCTGTTTCAGGCGCACAGTTTGGTAACCGCCTCTGGCTCGAAAATAGAACAGCAGGCCCAGGTACACCACGGCCATGATCAGGGGAATCACTGCATCCGCCCGGAGGGTTTTGCGATCACCTTGAATGCTGGCGGCATACACCGCTCTTTCATCGGGGCTGAGGCGGGTCAATGCGCTTTGCTCGTGCTGGCCGGCTTTGGCCAGATCCTCGCGCGCGGCGTTCAGCTTGGCCAGAACTTCACCGAGTTTTTTGCCATCGATTGCGTTGACCTCGCGATAGAAGAGCCAGCGTTTCGGTTCTTCCACTTTGTAGTCCGCGTACACCGAGGGATGATGCTGCTCCAGTTCCGCACTGGCGAAACGGTCTTTCGCATAACCCAGACCCGGACCGCCGATCATGCCGGCGGACATCATCCCGATTCCGCCCATGATGCTGATGGCGATCGCTCCGGTGCGTGGGAAGCGGTCACTGGCCACGGCCAGCATGGTGGGCCAGAAAAAAGTTTTACCCATGGCGTAAACGGCCAGCGCGAACAGCGCGCCGGCGGATGTTTCAATGCGACTTGTCAGCAGCAATCCAATCACGGCCAAAAGCGAGCACGCCAGCAGGAGCCCAATGGGCGAAACGCCGGTTTTCTTTTGAATGACATCGGCGCAGAACCTGAGCGCGAACATGATCGCGGAAGTGAACACGAACAAAACCTTGCCCTCCGACGCCGTCAAAAGGTTGCCCGTGATGTTTTGAATCCAACTGTCGGTGCCCAATTCCACCGCTCCAACCAGCGCATGGGTGAGGAACAAAACGAACAACAACACTGAGCCGATGGAGAATCGGGTCATGATCCCCACGCCCACAAGCAACACGCCCGCGATCGCGTCGGCGCTGGCCTGTGTAATTCCGCGCGCGCCGTGGAAGACGCGGCCCACCACAAAACACACGACCGCCGCGCCCAGAAGCCCGACGTCCTTGAACATCTCGCCAAGCTTGAGTCCCTGCCGCGACGCCTCGGATTTCGGCATGTGTTGACCCAGGAACATCAGACCGTAGGCCGCGGTGGGAATCAGGAAAAGACCGAGCTGCCATTTCCAAGGCCAGCCGAATTTTTCACCCAAAAGCCAGCCGATGGCGCCGCCCAGCACCAGGCCGGCCGGCCAACTCGCGTGGAGGATGTTCAGGTAATGCGTTCGCTTGCCGGGAAACAAAGTCGCCACCAGCGGATTGGCCACGGCCTCAAGCGTGCCGTTCGCCACTGCGAAAATAAACGTGCCCCAATACAGGAATTGGAACGCAACCGCCTTGGTCTGCTCCGGCGTGGCCGCAAATGTCACGAACGCCGACAATACATGCAGGCCAAACGCAACGATCACCAGCTTGCCATAGCCCAGTGTATCGCAGACCAGTCCGCCCACGATGATTCCAAAACAGAATCCCGTGAAACCCGCGCCGGTAATCGCTCCCAGTTCAGCGCCAGTGAAACCGAAGTCCGCGCCCCAGTTGGCGAGAATCCCCCCGCGCACGCCAAAGCCGATGCCCGCCGCGAGAATCGCAATGAACCCCGCCCAGAGCAGGCGCCCAGCATTGGGAGCGATACCGTCGTGTCGAATGTTCATAAGAATTCAGGTTGAGGTTTGCTGATCGCAGCTTCGCTTCATTTGCCACCAGCCCACTTCACCGCATTGCTTAATAATGTTTTAAACGCAGGATTGCTGTGCGCCTCGTTCGCATGCCCCAGCGAAATGCACACGATGCGGGCCTTCGGGTCGTTCATAATCCAGACACTCGGATGCACGCTGCCTTTATCCGGCGCATTTTCCGCGAGGACTTCCACGTTCGCGCCAGCTTCGAGTTCGATGTCGTAGTTCTCATCGACGATTTTGAATGTGTCGGGAACACCGTGCAGCAGCGGGTGGGCGGAGGCTTTCAAGCGGACGAGAAATTCTCCGTAGCCATGACTCCTGGTCCCACCGCCGACAAAGCGCTGGTTGTAACCGGTCGCGGGTGGGAAATTGCGCCAGGTCGCCGCGTGCAGCAGCACCATCCCTTTGCCGGCATCGGCAAATCGGTTGAGCGCCTGCTGGAATGGCGCTGTGCCGAACTGCGCGTGGTTCCCGCTGAACACGAGCACATCCGCTTGCGGGAGCAGCGCCAGCGCCTCTTCCAGATTCGGCGTGGCCGCCGTTTCAATGCCGCCGCCCGCGCGCAAAATCTCCGAGTCGGTGCCGAGAAAGAAACGCGGGAAGTCATGGGACGATCCCGCGCCCACCAGGAGAACGCGCAAGGTGTTGGCCGGCTTCGGTTCTGCGAACTTCTGGCCCATTGCCAAGGTGCTGCGCGGGTCGGTGGCCACTTCGACCGCGGTGATGCTCTTGGGAGCGAGGCTTTGAAGATACGAGATCAGGTCCCGCAGTCCCTCGGCGCCGAGCGCTTCGAAACCTTCGGGCATCAGGGAGTTCGTTCCTTTGGTGCGCGAGGCGATTTCCGCAACATTCAAATCCACGGTCACGCCGGAGGGTTGGCGAAGTTTTACGGTCGAGGCGTTCTCGTTGGCGATGAGTGAGGAGTATTGTGTGCCATCCTTCATTGTGATGTTCCAGGTGCGGTGTTCGTCATCGACCATGCGACTGGGATCAATGATGTGCATGAGCAACTCCGCTGCGGAATGCGAACCGATGCCGTCCAGTGCGGGGCCAAATTCAAAGCCGGCATTGCCCAATCGATGACACATGTAGCAATTGGCGCTGAAGAGTTCCTTGCCTTTGGAAGGGTTGCCGCGCTGCTCCACCGAGGGCAGCAGCCGCGCGATGATTTCATCCTTGGCTGGGTTGGTTCCTCCGCCCAGCAGTGCGAAAAGGGTGCGCGCCCGCTTGGCTGTGGCGCTGTCCGGATGCGACGACAGCCGCGATGTCTGAGCCGGATCAAAAACGCTCGGGGCAATCTTTCGGGATTCCAGGGCGTCAAGCAGCAGTTCTGTCCACTCGGGACGTCGGACCAGCGCGTTGAAAGCGACTTCGCGCAATTCCGGCGGCAACGTGGGAAATGCCGCGGTGAGCGCACGGCCAACGGAGATTTCGCCAGTTGGAGCCAGCACCGCGATGAGTTGCCGGCGGAACGGCTCGGGTTGCGGCGGGTTCAACAGTGCGAGAATATTCGGCAGAATCTCCGCATTGGCGGGACGCGAGGCCAGTAGAGTCTGCACGGCTTTGGCCCGCTGATTCAGCGCTTGATTGCCGTCGCGAGCGATCGCGAGCAGTTCGGAGGTGGCTGCATTCATCTCGCGGTTGAGAGCCCGGCCGGTTTCCCATGTCGCAGCCAGCGGCAACGCGGCGGCGGCCAGAGGTCGGTTGACCGAAGAAAGGAAAGCTCGAAGCGCACCGATGGTGGCAGTTGCATCAGAGGGACCGGGCGGCGGCGACTGTCCGAATTCCTCC
This sequence comes from Verrucomicrobiota bacterium, assembly GCA_051960355.1. Lineage (GTDB taxonomy): Bacteria > Verrucomicrobiota > Verrucomicrobiia > Limisphaerales > DASXHY01 > DASXHY01. The sequence goes on from JBQCEJ010000267.1 coordinate 9,394, forward strand.
AAGACTGCGGCCGCGAGAGTGGCGTGGCGGGATTTTTCTGCACTCTGCAAAACGCGCAACATGGCCGGGCTGTTTCGGCTGGCCACCAGAGACGCGGCGAGTGAGCGCGCAAGCTCCTCGCGTTGGCTGGAATCGTCGTCGCCCGCCAGCACTAATTCGAGAAACCGGGCCGGATCGCTTGACGCGGCTGCGGCTGCGGCAGCTTGTGACCATTCATCTGCAAATTTGGGCTGAACGGCTAGGAGGATCGCGCCGGCTTCCGCATTGATTGGCGATGCACCCAACGCCCGCAAGGCAGCGAGGCGCACGCGGGCATCCGGATCATTGAGCAGCGCCTTCAATTCTTTTACGTCCAAACTGATGTGGCCCGCCTCGGCGATAAGCATGGCATTTTTGCGGACGCTGGCGTCGTTCGAGCGGGCGGCGGCGAGGAATGTGGTGTGGGAAAGCCGGTCCAGACGTTGCAAGGCCCAGAGCGCGAGAATGCGTGCGGGTATAAACTTTTCATCGAGCGCCATCGCATTCAGGGCCGGAACAGCCTGCACTCCCAGCGTGTCCGCTTGTTCCATCAGGACGCGCAACGCATTGAATCGCACGACGCGGTTGGGATGCCGGAACGCGCTGACTAATCCCGCAGCGTCGGCTTTGGTTAAATCAGGGTTGGTGAGTTTTGGCGCGTCTTCGTGCTGAATGCGATAAATGCGGCCAAAGAAATGTTCGCGATCCGGTCGGATCGAAGCGCCCGAGCGGCTGTGTCGCGGTCCGCGCGTATCGTTGTGGGCCATCACGGGCGTGTAAAAATCCAAAACGTAAAGCGCGCCGTCCGGGCCGAAGGTGACATCAATGGGGGAAAACAAATAATCCATCGAGCGCAGCCACTCGGCATCCTGCAGGATCAGTTCCCCCGTGAAGGTTGGTCCCACTGGCTTAAGCCGCTCGTGATGGATGATGTCCAGAATCGGTTCCGTGGTGAAAATGGTGCCATCGTATTCTTTCGGCCAGGCGCCGCCTTCATACACCATCGTCGAGCAGGCGGCGCTGTAACGCCCCACCTGATCGATCTGCATGAGTGGCGCGCGATCTGGCAAATCCGTTCGCGCCACTGTGCGGCCAGGGTTGACCGAGTTCATGCTCCGAGCTCTCGTATTTGGAGCGCGCGCCAGCACCGTCTCGGGCAATACGACGTGTTGAATGGGATTGCCGCTCGTCGCCTGGCCATGAAACAATTCAAAGTCACTGGTGATCTCAGCCCCAAAAGCATTTCCCCCCTGCGACGCCACGGTTTCGATGGCCGAACCGTCGGGCTTGAAGCGGAACAGTCCGGGAGCGATGCGGGTCAACTTCTCATTGGAGCCCGGCTTGGTCACCGCAAGGCTGCCGCCCGAGCTGGCATAAATCCAACCATCCGGCGCATTCATGAAATGATTGGGAACAAAATGCGTGTCACCCGGTGCAAACCCACCGAAGATCGGCAGCACCGTATCCGCGTGGTCGTCGCCGTTGGTGTCGCGAATCCAGATCAGGTTCGGCTGGGACGCCACGACGACGCCGTCGCGGTGCATGCAAAAGGCGGTAATCAGTTCGAGGCCTTCGTAGAAGATGGTTTTCTTGTCCATCAATCCGTCGCCGTTCGTGTCTTCCAGGATGCTGATCCGGTCGCGCCCCGGACGATCATAGTTGCCAGGTTCCAGCACACCAGTTTCCTTCCAGGGCTCCGCGCTGATCTTCCGGCGGCCATTGGGATATTCAGGCGTTTCCGCCACCCAAAGCCGGCCGCGCGCATCCCATTGCACGGAGATTGGTTTGTTCACGAGCGGTTCCGCCGCCACCACACTGGCGTGAAAACCGGGCTGCATCCTGAATGTTTTGATCACGTCATTCGCCCGCTGGGGACCGCCGACGGGATAACGCAGATCCTTGAGGTCAGCCGCGGAACAGAGTTCGTCCACATTGTCCCGTCGCGCCGTCCACGCGATCCCGCGCAGGATGAACGCGCGCATGCTCGCGTGTTTCAAGGTCTCCGGCGCGCCTTGCAGGAAAACGGCCGCCCGATGATGCGAATCTTCAAAAGTCCACATTTGCGGCTGAATGTCATAGATCAAAGCGCGGACTTCCTTGAACTTGTTGCGCTCTTCCAAGGCCCGCCGCGAACCATTCATCTTGGGCGTGAAGGCCGAACCGAGCACAAAGATTTCGTCGTCTAGCGTCAGGTCATAAAGCGTGTCGTCATTCACGTCGAACGAAGAAGCTCCCTCGACAATCGGGTGGGCATTGCTGTGAACATAAAGGCTCATTCGACTGTTGAACTTTTGGCTTTCCACATCCCACGCTCCACCCAAGATGGCCTTGCCCCAGGCAACCGTTCCCGCGGCCACCGCCGCATTCACCGCGACGATGCCGCCGCCGCGCTGCGCGAAGGCCGCGAGCGCCGCCTGTGCTGTTGCGGGCAGCGATTCGAATTTCGCCTGATGCAGCAGCACGACATCCACCCGCGCCAGATTGGCCGCATTGGGTGTGGTGGCGGTTGTCACCTTTGCGCCTCCTTCTCCCAAAGCTGCGGAATATTCTGAGCGAAACGAATCGGTGTCACTCACGACCAGCACTTCCATTGGCGCTGCGTGCAACAACGAGGAAAACACGATAGTGCCAAACAACAACAGCGACGCGAAGGTCTGGCGGACTTGGAAATTCAACTTCATAGTGGATTTAAATCGGTTTCAAAACGGACCTGCAGACAACAGGAAATCCGAGAGGCGCGGATGTGGTGTGAAATGAATTCGTGCCATCCGGCTCGTCGGGGAATTTCCCCACTGCCGGAGTGCGCCTGGGATGGAGCGTGAGTCAGTCAACGGGCAGCTTTGGTGATGGTAAACCGGTCAATTTCTTTGCCGCTGACGCTGATTTGCCGCAGCGTGAACATGACGGGCGTGACCTCCACGAGCGAGAACGAGTGCTCGCCAATGTATTTGGCAGTGAACGGCGCGTAGTTATCGGGATGATCCTTCCGGAGTGCCGCCACGGTTTTTTCGAAATCGACACTGTAGAGCGATGCCCCACCGCCGCCGCTGACAATGTGAATGACGCCATCGGCATGGGTATTAGTCTGGCCGTCGAATTTCGTGTCGAGTTGGAAGTCACCATTCACGTAACCGCCGGGCAGGCGCCGCGGCGGGTTGGGTTCAAAGCGAAACGGCCGGCTGCGCTGATAATTGTGAACGTGTCCGGCAAAGACGACATCCACGCCGCAGGTTTGCAGCAGCGGCGCGAGCAGCCGCGTCTTCTGCTCCGTGTAATGCTCGCGTGAGCTGTGAAACAAAGGCGCATGAACACAGACGAATTTCCAGGGCGCACGGCTGCCACGCAGGTCGCTCTCGATCCACGCACGCAGGGCTGGCGATTCGAGGTTCACATATCCGCTGTCGTCCAGAATGAGGAAATGTGCCGGACCATTATCAAACGAATAAACGCCCAGCGCGGGATAACTCGCGCCAACCGCCGTGCGAAAGGCGGCGGCTTCCGGGCCGTTCCCGATCGGAGTATTCCAAGGGCCGTCGCCGGAGCCGGGGTTGGGCGCGTTGAAAAAATAATAGACACCCAGAGCATCGGGCGTGGTCGCCAGATTGTGACGATCCACATCGTGGTTGCCGAGCACGGCGTGGAACGGCACCGAGGCCATGAGCGGCGCGCCCGTTTCGGGACCCGTGCTTTTGGGCTGGTTGTACGTGCGCCAGAAATGATCCATGTACTGGGAAACGCGGCCTTCGGGATAAACGATGTCGCCGAGGGCCACGAGGAACTGCGGCTGCGCGCGGCTGATTTGAAACGCAACGGCATTCTGCGCCGCCCGGCCATCCGCCAAATCGCCGACCATGACGAAGCGAACGGGATGGTTGGAACTGGCGCAGGTCGCGAAGGCCGCTTCGCGCACCAACTGTGAACCCATCTTCACGCGATATTGGACCGTGCTGTCAAACGGCAGGCCCGCGAGCGTTGCGTTGTATTTGAAATAGTGCTGGCTGGGTTCCGGCGGCCGGGCCGGCTTCGCCTCAGTGTTGCTGTCCGGCTTGGCGGGCGCGTTGACGGGTTGGAAATCCAGCGTCACGCGCTCGGGCTTCGCCGTGCGAACGGAATGATCTGGCAGCGTGTATTCCACCGTGAAATCGCCCGGCGTTTGATCCGTCAGCCACTGGATCGACTTGGCGTCCGACTCGTGGCGAGCCGAGCTGTTTCCGGGCTGAACGTAGGGTTGCACCAGGATGGTTTGCGCGGGGAGCGTCGCGGAGAAGAGCGCGACAGCGAGCAGCGCCAGGTTTCTGTTCATTGAATCGGATTTTTTCATGTGTTTATGAATGCGGACAACGGGGCTTCCGCACGCTTTGAAAGATACGTTTGGCGGCTGCTGCCAGCCAGAATTCCCGGTGCAAAGATGCCTTTCATGGAGTCACGGCCGCAGGCGTGCCGAGGCTCCGGCGAGTTTGGATGCCCCATTCGCCCAGCTTGCGCTGGATGACGATCAGTTCCTTGTCGGTGACGCGCACGACCATGAAGTCGCCGTTGTCGCTTTCACCGCGCGCAGTGGAGCCGTCATGAATCGTGAGCAGATCGTGCCATGGGAGAAAGTCCGCGCCGTGTGAATGACCGTTGATCAGGCAGGCGACGTTGTAATTTTTCACGGCCTCGTAGAAGCGCTCCTTGGCTTCGGGCTGCCACCAATCCGACATTCCGCCGACCCAGCCGAAGTGTTGGAAAACAATGACTGGCCGGCCACTCCTGCCAACGTTTTTAGACAGATCGTCCTTTAGGAATTCCAGCGCCAGTTCTGGATCGTGGTTGGGACCATTGACGCCTTTGACATCGGCCGGACCGGAGCCGCCGAACAGATTTAGCTGCACGAGGTGTACCTGGCCCCAGTCCCAGGAGTAATGCAGTCCATTTTCGGAAAGCATTCGGCTACCCACGCGATGCTGGTTGCGTTCCTTGATGGCGGGACGCACCAAGCTGGCGGTGGGCCCCCCGTCGTGATTGCCGAAACCTTCGTAAGCCGGGAAGGACAGGCGTCCGTCGCGGCCCGTCAGTCCGTAATCGCGGCAGAACTCGGCCCAATTCAAAGGGGTCGATTCCTTGTTGAAACCTTCATCCATCAAGTCGCCATTCAAGACCACGCCTCGTGGCGTGCGCACAAAACCGCCGCCGATGGAAGCCGGAAGGGGCGTGCCGGGGAGCGCATTCATCTCATCAATGACGCGGCGGTTGATGGCGGCATTGTTTTCGCGGCCGTAGTGCGTGTCGGAGCTGACGAAAAATGTAATGTCGTTGGAAAGCGGTGAGTCCTGCGTGCGGAACGTCCAAATCGGCCCGCGCGAAGGCGGCTGCGAGCCATTTTGCGAATCGACGCGCCAATAGTAACGCGTGCCGGGCGAAAGCTTGCTGGGCAACAAAAAGGCTTTTGTGGTGGCGTCGAGTTTGGCAGCCGGCTGCGTGGCCTGTTCCACGGTTTTGGCGTCCACGCCGAAAAAGAGCTGTTGGGATCTGGCGTACGCTCCGGGTTGCCAAGCCAGTTGCGTTATGTCTGGCTCGACATTCCCGTCATTGTTGCGCGGCTGCGGTTCAGCACTCAGGCCGCGATCCGCGGTGAAACTCCAGATTGTGCCGGGGGCGAGAACGCGTCCCGAGCGGTCGAGTTGCGCGACCCGCCAGAAATAAGTCGCTCCCAGTTTCAACGGCAGCGGTTCGGTTTGCGGTGCGGTGGTATTGCGGGCAACGCTGAGGTCGCCTCCTTCAATGGCCGCCCGATCGGTTCCGAAGTAGACGACGTAACTGGCGACGCCAGAAGCGCCCGGCTGCCAGTGCAAAGGGATTTGGAGTGAATCAGTGGTGGCACCCTGGCGCGGCGACGGCGCGAAGGCATTCAGCAGGCCGGCGCCGTGGCGTAATTCAGCTTGCGTCAAGGCAGTATCATAAAGCCGCACCTGAGCGACCGCGCCGGTGAAGGCTTTGCGCGGACTCTGGCTGGTCCCTTCACCACAGGCACCGAGGTAAATCAAGGTTTGCGGCGAAAGCGTCAAGCGCATCGTCTGCTCCACATCCAGTTCGCCATCGACATAAACGCGCAGCGTGCCGTCGGCATTGCCGTTGTAGCTCCAGGCAAGGTGATGCCATTCATTGGCGGACGGCGCGTTGCTGAAGGGCGTGGTGGCTTTGAAGCCGGATCGAAACGCGCCCGCCGTCGGGCTGGTGGCAAAATTAAATTCAGTTCCCGGCCCGCCACCCGCCCGGGCCAATGCCATGATCGTTTCGAGCTTTTCGATGCTGGGGTTCAGTGTCCAGATCTCGACTGTGAATGGATGAGCTTTTTCAAATCCCGCCGGCAGGTTGAAATCGGAGACGAACCGCTGCCGGCCATCGAAGACAAACGCTTTGCGGCCGCGGACGGTTTCCACACGGAGGTTCGCTTCATTCGTAAGCATCCCCCCGGCGGCTTGGTTGGTCAGCGCGCGGATTGAATCGTGGGCTGCCGTGGAAGCATCCAGCTCAAGCAAAAGCCCGGCAGAAGCGGAACAAACGGGGGCAAACAGCAATAGGGTCACGGCCAGTTTGGCCCGGACGATCCGGGCAAATTCGTTTTTCATGTTTCGGGATGCTAGCTCAGCTCGGTTCATTTCAATTCAAATTTCTGGCGCGATGAAGGCCGGGAGGTTTGCCTCCCGGCCTTGGGCATCGCGAATTACGGTTGGACCAGTCGGAAGTACTGCTGCGGCTGGCTGAGATCGGTGATGATGTAAGGCGACACGGCGTCGGGCACATTGGTGTAGACTCCGGTCACCGTGGGCGCTGATTGGAGAACCGCGCTGCCTATCCAACTCAGGGTCAGCGAGCTGCCATCGTAAGCGCTCTCCAGCATTGGGCCCACGCCTTGGACGACGAGATAGCCCGGGCCGTAGAGCCAGTCGAAGGCGCCGCCGCTGTAAGTGCCCGCTGGAACGGCTTCACCGTCCACATTGACAAACACCGTGTTGGTGGTGTCGGCGGCAACTTCCAAAACAATGTTGGTCGTGTTGAGCAGATTCAGTGTCGTGTTCGGCGCCATGACATCACTGGCGGAGAAGCGCACCCACATGCCCCGGCCGAATCCAAGCTGGAAGCTGGAATTGTAGGTGCAGCCCGCGCCATCGAGGGTGACATCGCCGGTGCCGAAAGCGCTCGTCGAAACGGCATTCAGCTGCACGGCGCGAATGGTGCCGTCACTGGTCCCGTAGGGGATTTGAGAGATGTGGCGGACGGTGGTGCCGCCGGAATAGGTGTTGGTGCTGTCGACGCCCAGCTTTTGGAATCGCGTGGCCGAGGCATCATGCGAGGCCAGTGTTAGGGTCAAGTGGCCCGGGCCGGAGATTTGTTTTCCAATGCGGCCCACGCTCGCGATTTCCGGACGCATTGCGCCCATGCGGAAGTCGAGATCGGAATCCAATTGCATATCGACGTAAGCATCGGGCCAGAGCGAGGAGAAGCGCAGCGTATTCCGATGCAGCAACCAGACGGCAGTGTTGGTGCCATTGTTGAAAATGAGCTTTCCAGAGCCGCTGAACGCATTCGTGTCGCCGGGTGAACTGCGGGAGATCAGTCCGCCGACCGTGTAATCACCGTCAATGACCGTGGTGGTGTTGCCCGTCAGCAGGCGCGGCTCCAGGGTGACTTGCTTTCCGGGAGCATTGCTGGGCACGATCCCGCCCGCCCAGGCATTCGTGTCGCTCCAGGTGAAGGAGCCCGAACCTTTGGTGACGAAATCGGCGGCAGTGATGGTGGAAACGTTCCAGAATTTCGGTGGGACGGCTGAATTGATCACCAATTCAAACTGCTCGTCCTGGGAGACGCCGTTGGTATCGGTCACGCGCACGGTGAAACCGGACGTGGTCGCGGCACCGGCAGTGCCACTGATCGTGCCGTTGGTGCTGAGGGTCAAGTCCGGCGGCAGACTGCCTTCGACAATCGACCAGGTGTAGGGTTGGTCGCCGCCAACAGCGGAGAACGTCAGATTGTAAGCCGTGTCTTCGCTTCCGGCAGGCAGGGGACTGCTGGTCAGAATGTCGATGGGCGGTGGCGGATTGGTGTTGAGCACCACCAACGTTCCGGTTCCGTAGAGCCAGGAGAAAGCGCCGCCGGTGTAAGTGCCGGCCGGCACGGAAATACCATCCGTGGTCACATAAGCTGTGTTGGTTGTGCCCGCCGCCAGGTCCAGGATGATTCTGGAGCGCGACACCAGGTTCAATTGCGCCCCGGATGCGATCACATCGCTGGCGGAGAATTTCACCCACATGCTGCGATTCAGCGCCGGGGCGCCTGCGAGGCTCAGCGTGCAGCCGCCGCCATCGAGAGTCACGTCGCCGGTGCCGAAGGCGCTTTTCGAAACTGCATTCAACTCCACGGCCTGCTGCGTGTTGTGCCGGTAGCCATAGGTTATTTGCGATACATGACGCACGGTGGTTCCGCCGGAGTACGTGTTCGTGGCTCCTTCGCCCAGTTTAAGAAAACGGGTCGCGGAGGCATCGTTCTGTGAAAGGGTCAGGATGAGACGCCCCGTGCCGGAGATCTGTCTGCCAATGCGCCCGACGGTGGATTGCTCCTGGCGTGCGGTTCCGTACCGGAAATCCAGGTCCGAGTTCAGCTGGATATCCACGTAGGCGTCAGCGAACGTGGCGGTGAATCGCGTCTGGCGTGAATTGAAATTCCAGAAAGCTGTGTTGGTTCCATTGTCGAAAATGAGTTTTCCCTCGCCGCCCGTCTTGGTCACCACATTAAAATCCCGGGCGCGCAGCACGCCCATTGTGTAGACGCCATCGACGATATTGGTTGAGTTGTTCCCCAGCCGATTCTCCAGGTTGACCACCGTTCCCGGCGCATTGCTCGGCACGATCCCGTCCTGCCAGACACTCGGGTCGCTCCAGTTGAAAACACCGCCCAACCCAACCGAATTGAAATCGCCCGAGATGATTTCGGGATGATTCCAGCCTTCCCTGATTACGATCTCGAATTCGTTGGTGGCGACCGCAGAAGTGCTGTCGGTCACTTGCACGATGAAGGTGTTGGTGGCGCTGGCGCCCGGTTGGGCGGTCACTGTCAAAGCGGACAGGTCAACCGTGCCGCTGATGATTCCGTTCGTGAAATCATCGAAGGGCGCGAAAGCGCTGGCATCCTGGAGGGTCAAACCCGAAGGGAGGCCCCCGGAAATGATGCTCCAGGTGTACGGAGGCGTGCCGCCGCTGGCCGTCAAAGTCTGGTTATAGGCGCTGATTGTTCCCTCCGGCAAGGCTTCGGTGGTTATGGTCAGCACTGCCAAAGCGTTGACCGCGCCCAGCAGCCAGATAATGGCCAGTAGGAGTACCCCAGAGATAACCCTTTTCGTCGTGCTCATAGTTTCTTCTTTCATTTTGAGTTGGTTCTTGTTGGTTTGCGGCTCGTGCCTGGAGCCGCTGTTCTTGCCCATTGCTCAGGAGGCCTGGGTGGCGGGATCCGGCGTTCGATCCGGCGCCCCGCTCCGCCCATGCATCGGGGTCATGTCGCTGCCAGGCGACACATTTCATTTCGTTGCGTGTGAAACGGGTTGCATCGAGATTTTGTTTTTCGCGGCAACTCGTGTTCCAGGAGATTGCTTCCAAGATTCTTCGCGGCGCTGGGTTGCGATCATGCGCTCATTCTTTGTCCACTGCAGCGGCCTGCGCAGCGTAGTAGGGCCAGGCATTTGGCCCCCGTGAGTGACCGTCGTTGTTCCAGCGGCGATGCCAGTAATCATTTGCCGGATTGACAATGTCCTTCCGCCACGCCGCTTCGGCATGCCCGTCGCAGAACATCAACACCGTCCGCCCGCTATGCCGGCTGGAGGGCCATTGGGCTGGCGTCGTGGGATCAATATTGCCGTCATAGCTGGCGTCCGCTTTGCTGTCGGTCAGCATGATCATGTCGGAAGGGTGCTTGACCTGAGAATCTTTGATCTCGTTATTGCCGTTCAAACTCACATCGCCTCCCAAACCAAAATCGGCATAGGCGAAATAGGCACCCCAGTCATTGTAGCCGTAGGAAAAGCGCGAATCGGTACGGATCGCGTAAATGTCTCCCGGCAAACCGAGCGTCTTGTTGATAGTCGGATCCCAGCTGCTGTTGGGATTGGCGATCGGGCAATGGAACGAACCGCGATTATTGCCCATCATCATGAAAAGCCGCTTGGGCCAGATGTACTCTGTCCCCACGCCGCCGCAGGCGCACAAGCACCCCGGGTACCTTCGAAATTCGGTCGTGTACATGACGGTCGCGATGCCAATCTGCCGCAGATTGTTCAAGCAGACGGTTTGTTTCGCCTTCAACTTCGCTTTGCTCAGCGCCGGCAGAAGCATCGCCGCCAAGATTGCAATGATCGCAATCACGACGAGCAATTCGATAAGGGTGAAACCGAAGGGCCTACGCGAGCGCGGACCCGCAATGGTTGAACTCAACAGGGAGCAATCATTCATAGGAGCTGTTTTCTTAGGTTTGGGTTGCATGGGGGCAACCACAGCAGAGCTGTGTTTTCAGTTGTTCAAACCGACCGTAGCGCTTCGATCCAATCACGAAACCCTGCCCAATTTGGATCGACCCAGCCGTAAGCCCGACAGCCAAAGCTCGCAAAGGAGGTTGCAAGGAACTAAGGCTGATGATCAGAGAATAGAATGATGCCGCTCTTTCGACCATGCCCGGAACGCACCAAGGCATGTTTAAAATGCACCTTGATCCGTGGAACGGGCGCGTGTCGGGCCAGCGGCTCGTGCAAACTCACCGTGAATCGGACGTCGAAGTCATCACATGCTTTTTCAGATTCACATGAACGTCCATGAAGTCCATCTCAGGTTCGTGGGGCAGCAGAGCCGGCTGGGTGCTGATGAAAATCGGCCACTCCTCGCGGCGCCCCGGACGGCGGCCATGCGAACCCTTGACCAATGACGCATCGAGTGGAATCACGTCCATCAGCATCCGGAAGCCCAGTTTCTTTTGCAGCAGACGCCAAACGATCTTCGCTTGGACCCGCGGAATTTCCGGATCCAAAAACAATTCCACCGGGTCGTAGCCAGGCTTGCGATGAATGTCCACCGTTCGCGCAAAGTCCGGCGCGCGCTGGTCATCCAGCCAGTAATAGTAAGTGAACCACGCGCGATCCTGCGCCACCGCAATCAGATCGCCGGCACGCGGGTGATCGATGCCGCCCGCGCGCTTTTCTGTCGCGCCCCACACTTCGGCAATGCCCGCCTGCTTTTCCAAGACGCGGCGGACGGCGCTCTCGAGTGAATGGTCGTTCAGATAGATATGCGCCACCTGGTGATCGGCAACGGCGAAGACGCGGCTCGCACCGCAATCCAGCAGTTCCAGGCCGAGCTCCTCC
>JBQCEJ010000268.1:0-17312 GCA_051960355.1 Verrucomicrobiota bacterium
AAAATGTTCGGCTTCAGGCGCTTGAGCGTGCATCCTGAAACTGCCCCCGGAACGCGCCCTTCAGGTCGCTTCAATCTGCATTCTGTGTGTGGAATCATTGCCCTGCGGGTTTGCGCACGTTGAAGCGGCGTAAACGCCGCGCTCCTCCTGCAATGTGAACCGGGGCAGTGTCAGGATGCACCCGGCGCTTGAGCGTGCGATGAAATCGCGTGGAGCATAAAAGGAAAGAAGCTTCAAACGGCCCGAAATTCGCACTTGTCATCCGAACGACAGATGCTAAGTTTTGCGGCCTTTTATATGAAAGCAGACATTCATCCGAAGTATGTGGACGCTGAAATCCGTTGCGCTTGCGGCAATGTGATCAAAACCCGCTCCACCAAGCCGACTACCATTGTCGGCATTTGCAATAACTGCCATCCGTTCTACACCGGCCAGCAGAAATTCGTGGATACCGCCGGTCGCGTGGATAAGTTCCAGCAGCGCGCCGCCAAGACGCAAGCCGCCCAAGAGGCGTTTGCTTCGAAGAAAAAGAAGAAGTAGCCGTTTTCCAGAATGCCGCCCGCCACACCGTTCCTCGGAGTGGCGGGCGGCCTCTTTTTTCCGGCACGCTTCGCGAACGGAAAATCTGAAGGTTCACGTTTCTCCGGCCACGCTTTATCACCATGGATTTGCTCCCTCACATCGAACGATTCTCCCGTCGCTTCAGCGAAGTTGAAGCGAATTTGAGCGATCCGAAATTGTTCGACAATCCGCAGCGTGCCCAGGAGTTGTCCAAGGAATACGCGCGGCTCAAGGAACTCGTCGCCACCGGGAACGCCTACCAAAAGTCGGTCGCCGATCTGGCAGAGAATCGGGAGTTGCTCAAGAGCGAACCCGTAGAATCTGAGATGGCGCTGATGGCCAAAGAGGAAATCGCGCGGCTGGAAGCTGAAAGCCAACGCCTCGGCAAACAGTTGCAGTTCGGCCTTGTGCCGCCCGATCCCACCGATTCGCGGAATACCATCGTCGAAATTCGCGCGGGCGCCGGCGGCTCGGAATCAGCGCTGTTCGCCGCCGATCTTTACCGCATGTACAGCCGTTACGCGGAAACGATGCGCTGGAAACTGGAAACGCTGGATTCCAGCCCTTCGGATCTCGGCGGCTTCAAGGAAATCATTTTCCAGATCGCGGGCACGGATGTTTTCAAACGTTTGAAATACGAAAGCGGCGTGCATCGTGTGCATCGCGTTCCGGCCACCGAAGCCCAGGGCCGCATTCACACCAGCACCGCGACGGTCGCCGTTTTGCCAGAAGCCGAGGAAGTCGATCTCGTCATCAATCCCGACGAAATTGAGATCAATGTCTGCCGCGCTTCCGGCAAGGGCGGTCAAGGCGTCAACACCACCGATTCCGCCGTGCAGATCATTCACAAGCCCACCGGCATGATCGTGCGCTGCGCGGATCAACGTTCCCAGCAGAAGAACAAACTCCAGGCGCTCACCGTGCTGCGCTCGCGTCTGCTCGAACGCAAGGTGGCCGAGGAAGACGCCAAGTACGCCGCCTTTCGCAAAGATCAGGTCGGCACCGGCGAACGCAGCGAAAAGATTCGCACTTATAACTTTCCGCAAAACCGCGTGACCGATCACCGGATTGAACTGACGCTTTACAACCTCTCCAACCTGATCGATGGCGATCTGGATCCGCTGATTGAGCCGTTGATGAGCCATGACCAGGATTCAAAGCTGGCCGCTCTGAATCTTTAAGGCGTGACCAGATGCTGACGTGAATCGCCGCACGAACATTTCTGCGACATAAGAGTTTTAAAATTTGAAATGAACCAGATCAAAGGATTGATTTTCGACTGTGACGGAACGCTGGCCGACACCATGCCGCTGCATTGGCGCGCCTGGCAGATTGTTTCGGCGCGCTACAAACTCCATTTTCCGGAAGACCGGTTTTATTCGCTGGGCGGCGTGCCGTCGCGGGACATCTTGAAAATGCTGGCGGAGGAACAGGGCGTGAGCCTCGACCACTTGAAGGCCGCGCACGAGAAGGAAGAAGCGTATCTGCCGCTGATGCCGCAGGTGGAACCAATTCATGTCGTCGTCAATGTCGCCCGCGAGAATCATGGCAAAATCCCGATGGCCGTTGCCTCCGGCGGCACCCGGCAAATCATTCCGCAAGTCCTGGAGCATCTGGGAATCGCTCACCTTTTCAACGCGGTGGTGACCAGCGAATGCGTGGTGAATCAAAAACCCGCGCCGGATATTTTCCTGGAAGCCGCCCGCCGCATCGGCGTGGAACCGCGCTTTTGCCGCGCTTACGAAGACACCGATCTGGGTTTGCAGGCGATTCGTTCAGCGGGAATGGAAGCAGTGGACGTTCGCCAGTTGCTGGCCCAACGCGCCGGTTAGATTTGGGCCCGGAAGCGTCAAGCCGTGAAGCGCGTTTCACGTTTCACGTTCCGCTTCCCGCTTTTTCCAAACGTAGCGCCCCATCAAAACGCGCAACACGGCCGTCAGCGGGATCGCCAGGATTCCGCCCAAAATTCCTCCGAGCAGCGTGGTCCCCGCCATAACGGCGATAATGATCGTGAGCGGATGCAGCCCGACGCGATCGCCCATGATCTTCGGCGAAATGACGAGCCCTTCCAGCGTTTGCACGACGCCGAACACGATCAGCACATAAAGCGGATGCAGCCAATCGCCGTATTGCACCAGCGCGATGATGATCGCCGCCGCGCAGAGAGCAATCGCGCCGAGGAACGGAATCAGCGTGAGAAAAACGGCGGCAAAACCCAGCAACACCGCGTAGGGCAAACCGATCAGCAGGAAGCCGATCGTGTATAAAACGCTGTCGCAGATCGCCACGAGCACTTGCCCGCGGAAAAACGCGATCAGATAATCGTTGATCGAGCGCAGGATGAAAACCAGTTCCTCTTTGAAACGCGAATCGGCCACCGGCAGATATTCGGTCCAGCGCGATTCGATGCCGCGCTTTTCCAGCAACAGATAAAAGGCGTAGACCGGCACCAAAGCCAGCCCGGCCAGCACTCCAAGCCAGGAAGCCACCCGTCCGACCTGGCCAAACAGCCAGCGCCCGACCTTCGGAAGATTTTGCGTCAGCCAGGTTGTGGCCGTTTCCAAGGTGTCTCGATCCCCGGTTTCTATAGTCGCCGGGGCTGTATTCTCCGTGACAGCGTTGGCCGTGTTTAAGGTAGCGCTCGGAATGGAATTGGTCGTCGCGCCCCGATTCATTTTACCGTCTAAGAATTTTTGCACCAGCGCGGGCGGATGATTCATCCAATGTTGGATCCGCTGTTCCAAATGCGCGGTGTAGCCGGGAGCGCGTCGGGCGAGATCCTGAGTTTCGACAACAATCTGCGGGATGACGCTCCCGAAGATGGTCGCCAAGATGAGCAGTGCCAGACTGAAAACTGAGACGATCGCCTTGGGGCGAGACAGTCCCCGTTTCTCAATGCGATCCACCACCGGGTCGAGCAGATAAGCAATGACGCCGGCCACTGCCAGCGGCCATAGCACAGGCGAAAGCAGTCGAACCGCAAAGCCCAGTCCCCAAATCAGCGCAATGATCAAGCCCACCAACGTGCCGAGCGCCAGGCCAGAAATTGCCAGCCAGATGAGGCGCGCCTGTTTCGGTGACGGTGGAGGCAGGTTCATTGCATGCGCTTTGCCGGTTGAACTTCCGGAACTTATCCTTGGCCCAGCTTCTTGGATTTTTCGGTTGCAGCTATGACCGCACTCATCACCGTGCCACGCAAGCCGCCTTGCTCCAGTTCCAGCAGACCTTGGATAGTCGTGCCGCCCGGGCTGGTAACCATGTCTTTGAGCGCGCCAGGATGCTGGCCGGTTTCCAAAACCATCTTCGCCGCGCCGAGCACCGTCTGCGCCGCGAGTTTGGTGGCAATGTCCCGGGGCAATCCCGCCGCCACGCCGCCATCGCTCAGCGCTTCGATGAAAAGATAAACATAGGCTGGGCCGCTGCCGCTCAGGCCGGTGACGGCGTCCAGCAAGTGTTCTTTGACTTGGAAGGCCGTGCCGACGGCGGAGAGAAGCTTGTGCGTCAGTTCGCCATCGGTCGAAGAAGTAGATTTCCCGAGAGCGAAGGCGCTGGCCGAGGAACCGACCAGCGCCGGAGTATTCGGCATGACGCGAACGATTCGCGCGCCCGTGGTCAAACCCGCTTCCAGCCGCGCCAGTGTGACCCCGGCGGCGATCGAAATCAGCAGATGCTTCTCGGTGAACGCGCCTTGGATTTCCGAGAGAACGCCCGCGATCTGATCGGGCTTTACAGCCAGAATCAGGACCTCGGCAAACCTCACGACGTCGGGATTAAAAGCGGTGGTCTTTGCGCCGACTTCCTTGGCGAATGCGGCGGAAGCGGCCTCGTTCAAGTCGCTGGCAATGATTTGGTCCGGCGTCACCAATCCCGCCTGCACAAAACCTTTTGCCAACGCGGTGGCCATCTTGCCCGCCCCGAGAAAACCGATCGTCAATTTGGAAGCCATGCCCGGTTTCTAACAGGAGCATCGCGCTCTGTCACTGCTCAACTTCGCCGAGTTTGCCGAGGCATTCGCGAACCAGATTGCCGTCCCGGCGCAACGTGAATTTCTGGCCGCGCCACTCGACTTTGTTTCCAGTGAACGCGCCCATCCAGATGACGGTTTGCAGCAAATCCTTTACCGGCGCCAGCCAGAGGAAGGGAACGTGCGCCTGCGAGCCGGTGAGTTGCCGTTGCAGATCCCAGGCGCTGATGACGCGCAGCGCAAGTGCGGTGACAAACACTGCCAGCGACGTTTTGCCGGGAACCAGTGCCAGCCAGAGCAACGGCCACAAGGTTGGATTGCTCAAGATGCTCAGGAAATATGGCATCGGCTGGCACACGCGAATGGTATGAGCCCAACGAAGCTGATGCTTCCAAACCTGGCCCCAGCTCATCGGCGGATTCCAACATTCGACGACCACCGGGCAAAGCTCAATGGCGTGGCCCTGTCGAGCGATGCGGTGGCCCAATTGATAATCATCCGCCAGGCAGTTGGCGATCGCCTGAAAGCCGCCGATTTCTTGAAGCCGCTGGCGCCGCGTCAGCATCACCGCGCCCAAAGCGAAGTCGAGTGGCTTGAGCGTTTTCGACTGCAGCACCTGACTCCAAAAATCGGCATTGATCGCGACAGCTTCCCAATGCATCGCGAGCGTTGTGGGATTGGCCAGCCGATAAAAGCAATTCACCAGGCCGACTTTCGAATCACGCAGAGGCAACACGGCCTGACGCAGAAAATCGGGCGGCACCCGCACGTCGGCATCGCTGATAACCAAGGTTTCGTGCTTCGCAAGCGGCGTGAGTTCGGCGAGTTTGGAAACTTTTGCGTTCGTGCCGATCAGTGAATCACAGATCACCAGACGGGCGTCGCGATGCGGGAATTCTTCGATCAGCTTTTCCACGACGCGACAAACCGGATCGTGAATGGTGGCGGCGCTTAACAAGAGCTGAATCTCGCCGGCGTAATCTTGATTGAACCAGCTGCGCAGGCATTTCTCCGTTTCGGGATCGCAGCCCTTGAGCGGTTTGAGCAACGTGAGGTTGGGCTGGAAAGGGGCGCTCGGTTTCAACTCAGCCGAGCGGTTGAGCCCGTCGGCGGCACTGCGTTGATGCAATGGGAAACGTCTGGCCGCCACCCATTGCCAGAGTAGCAAAGCCAGACTCAAACCCGCAATCGGTCCCAGGATGAGGTCCAAATCCACCGGCTCGTTCCTAAAGGTGAAAGTCCGCCGATGCAAGATTTTGTTGGAATTTTTGAGCGCCTGGCCAAAACGATTTGCCCGGTGCTCGATCTAACCAAGTGGAACGAATGCGGGAATGCTTACGAATTGCGGGGGCTTCAACTCCCAGGCGCTGTTCGCGTTCCTTCTCAATCTCAAGTGGTTATGAACAATGAACCCAAAAGTATCTGGAGGAAATCATGGCGGGGGGCCGCGCGCGTTCTTCCTCTTCTGGTTTTTGATAGTGACATTCGCGGCGTTTTTGCCGCACGACATCATCACCGGCCAGCCTTTGCCCTATCGCCGCCAGAACGACGGGCGCTTTCTGCTCTATTCCGTTGGCTGGAACCAAAAAGATGACGGTGGAACGGTCGTAAGGAAAAAACGCTCAATGTCGGAGGTCGATCCCGACCAGGGCGATTGGGTCTGGCCGACGCCGGCGCTCTAGCCACATCGCACCGCTGAAAAATTTCTCTGCGGCTCTGCAACTCTGCGGTAAACTTGGGGCGTGAAAGCGATGCAATTGGTGGCGCAAGGTGATCCCGGAACATTTGAGCTGCGCAATATTCCTGATCCCATTCCAGGCCCCGGAGAAGTCGTGGTCGAGGTGAAAGCCTGCGGGCTTAATCATCTCGATCTATGGCTGGAAAGCGCCGGGTTGCCGGTCACGGTTCCGCTGCCGCGCACGCCC
Organism: Verrucomicrobiota bacterium; assembly: GCA_051960355.1. GTDB lineage: Bacteria > Verrucomicrobiota > Verrucomicrobiia > Limisphaerales > DASXHY01 > DASXHY01. The sequence continues at coordinate 6,451 of JBQCEJ010000268.1, forward strand.
GGCGGCGAGGTTGCCGGAGTTATTTCGGCGCTGGACTCGACCGAGTCTGGCTGGAAAACCGGAGATCGCGTGGCCATTCAATCGAATCTGTTCTGCGGCGAATGCGAGTTCTGTCAGCGCGGCGATGAATCTCTTTGCATCCGCGGAGAATTGCTCGGCGTGACGCGGGATGGCGGTTTTGCTGAGAAGGTGATCGTGCCGCTGAGTTCGCTGGTGCGCATGCCCGATCGCGTGAGCTTCGAGACTTCCGCCGCGCTCACTTTGGCCGGCAGCACCGCCATGCACATGCTGACGAATCGAAGCCAGGTTCGTCCCGGCGATTGGGTGCTCGTCATGGGCGGCGCGAGCGGTGTCGGTTCCGCAGCCATTCAAATTGCCAAACACCTGGGCGCGCGCGTCATCTCCACCGGTTCGACTGAAGCCAAACGCACGTTCGCCAGTGAACTCGGCGCGGAATTCGTCCTCGATGCGAATGGCGATTGGCCCGCAGACGTGCGACGGATCACAAACAAGCGCGGCGTGGATCTGGTCGTCGAGCATGTGGGCGGCGACGTGTTGCGAAAATGTTTCGGATGCCTCGTGCGCGGAGGAACGATCGTCACCTGTGGCGCTACTGCAGGTCGTGAAGTGAACTTCAATCTTTGGCCATTCTTCGTGAAACAGCATCGGCTGATTGGAAGCTACGGTCGCAATCGCGCCGATATCGAGGCGACGCTCGAATGGGCTGCCGCCGGCACGCTCAAGGCGGTTATCGATTCCATCCTTCCGCTTGATCAGACTCCTGCGGCATTCGCGAAGCTTCGCGCCCGGGAGGTTTGCGGCAAGGTATTGATCCAACCCTAGCGTTGGCGTGAGGTATTGCGGTCCGCTGCAAGCCAGCCGATGGCTGGCGAGTTTGAATCGGACTGGCGTCGGCTGATGTTCCGATGAATACTGCGAATGGAATGATCAATGAAGTTTTGAGCACGAACCAGAAGGCGTTACGGATCAATCTCGACGCCAAACGCTACGGCACCTTCGCTGAAATCGGCGCGGGTCAGGAAGTGGCGCGCTGGTTTTTCCGCGTGGGCGGCGCGTCCGGCACCGTGGCCAAAACCATCTCGGCCTATGACATGGCGGTGAGCGACGCGATTTACGGTCCGGCTGATCGTTATGTCAGCCGGCAGCGGCTGCGCGCGATGCTGGATCATGAATACGATCTGCTCGTGCACCGTTTGAAGCAGTCGCGCGGCGATAAGACGGCTTTTTTTGTTCTGGCCAACACGGTCGCGACGAGCAGTTTCAATCGCCGTGAGGATGGCAACGGCTGGATGGGAATTCGCTTTCAGTCGGAACCGCACAGTCTGCCTTCGGAGATTTTCATTCACGTCCGCATGCTCGACAAGGAAAGCATGCGCCAGCAGGAGGCGCTGGGGATTACCGGTGTGAATTTGATTTTTGGAACCTTCTATTCGCATCATGATCCCGAAGCATTGATTCGATCGTTGCTCGACAATCTCACCTGGGAACGGATCGAAGTGGACATGATCAGCTTTGCCGGTCCGGCCTTCGCCGGCGTGGACAATCGACTCATGGCGTTGCAGCTCGTGAATCATGGGCTGACCGAAGCCGCGATGTTCACCGCCAACGGCGAGGCGGTGCAGTGGGGTGAAGTGCTTTACAAGAAACCGGTGCTCGTGCAGCGCGGCAGTTTCCGGCCGTTGACCAATCCAATGCTGGACATGATGGAACGCGCGCAGGAACAGTTCAGCCGCGATCCGTCGCTCGAAGGCGAAGCGCCGATTGTGATTCTGGAAATGACCTTGCGCCAGTTGCAGGTGGGCAACGCGATTGATCACCGCGACTTTCTGGAACGCGTCGATATGCTCAGCGTTCTGGGCAAGCCCGTGCTGATTTCCAATTTCCTGCGGTACCATCGTCTGGTGAGTTATCTTTCGCGCTACACGCAGAAGCCGATTGGGCTTCCGCTCGGGCTGGTGCGGTTGCGCGATGTTCTCGATGAGAAATTTTACACCGGGCTGTCAGGCGGCATTCTGGAATCGCTCGGCCAGATGTTTCGCAAAGGCGTGAAGCTCTATGTTTATCCGTCGCTGGACCGCAACGGGAAGCTTTGGACGGTGGAGAACATGGAGGTCGCGCCGCACCTGCGCCATCTCTATGCCTATCTGGTGGACAATCATTTCGTGGAAAGCATTGGCAACTATGATCCGGCGTTCCTTCAGGTGTATTCTGGCGACGTGCTCAAACAGATTCAGGCGGGCGATGCGGAATGGGAGAAGCACGTTCCGCCTCAACCCGCGGGCGTCATCAAAGCCAAAGGTCTGTTTGGCTGGCGCAAGCGGTGAATGGTTCGAGAGGGAAGCGAACTAGCGACCGGCGGCTCAAACCACTTGCGTTGAATTCGTTCGAGCCTCAGATTTTACGCAGTTCACTCGACCGCAGTGTGAGCGCCAAGAAACAACGCGAATGATTCGATCACTGGTATTTACAACTCAGGGCCGGCTGCACAGCAAGGACATTGAAATGTTTCTGATGCCCACCCTGCTCAGCGACACCAATCTGTTCCTTTGGGTCGATCTGGAAAATCCCTCGCCGGAAGAGGCCAAGTACATCCTGGAAGACTTGTTTCATTTCCATCCGCTCTCGATTGAGGATTGCGTGATGGTCAGCGCATCGCCCAAGGTCGAGGAATATCAGCCCAAGGAGGAAGACCGCTTCACGCCGTATCTGTTCATGGTACTTCACGCGGTCGATTACAGCCGCAAAGACGGAGTGTTTGCGACCAAGGAACTGAACTTCTTTCTGGGAAAGAATTTCCTGGTGACCTATCACGACACGCCGCTGCGCAGCGTTGCTTCAACCGAAGAGCAGGCGGTCAAGAGCACCGTCCACATCGCCCGCGCGCCGGATCGCGTCGCTTACACGCTGCTGGATTCCATTGTAGACAACTACAAACCGGCGCTGGACGAACTGTCTCTGGAGATCGCGGAACTGGAACAGGAAGCCCTGCAAAACCCCTCCAAGGAGACGCTCAACAAAATCCTTCAGATCAAAAAGGAAGTGTTGCACCTGCGGAAAATCATCGGACCGCAGCGGGAAGTCATGGCGAGGTTTGCGCGCGGCGAATTCAAACTGATCCGCGCCCACATGGTGCCGTATTATCGCGACGTTTATGACACGCTGTTCCAGATTTCAGAACTGGCGCAGGGTTACACCGACTCGCTCACGGGCATTTTGCAGGTTTACCTCAACATGTCCTCCAACCAGACCGGCGAAGTGGTCAAACTGCTGACATTGATCACGGTCATTACCACGCCGCTGATGATGATCGGGACCTGGTATGGCATGAACTTTCATGACATGCCGGAACTAAGCTGGAAGCACGGTTATTGGGTCGCCGGTGTGACCATGCTGGTTTCCACCGTGGTTACCTTCTGGTATTTCAGAAAACGGAAATGGTTTTAAGTTGACGCAGCCGGGAAAACAGCGACCGGCCCGGCAGAATCAGAATCCAAATCGCAATGGCGGCTCCGAAATCCAGTTTTCTCGACAAAGTCCTCGGACGCATTGGGCGTCTTGATACCGAGGGTTTGCAGACGGTCGTGCAACGGCTTGCCCGCGAGCGGAGCTTTCTCGAAACCTTGTTCAATACCATCGAAGACGGCGTGCTGGTGGTCGATGAGGCAGGGCGAATCGTTTATTTCAACCAGGCGGTGACACGTCTGGTCGGCCTCAAGCCAGGAGCGGAAGGCGAACCGATCGCGCAGTTCGTTCCTGAGCTGGAATGGAAGGAAGTGTTGCGGCTGGATCACGCCGGCGGACAGCGCGTCGTTCGGCACGAGTTTGAGGTGCATTATCCGCGCCCACGTTTTCTGCGGCTCTATGCCGCGCCGCTGGATGGCGATGCGGCGGGCAGTTCGGGTGTGGCCTTGATCTTGCACGATGCCACGGAAGCGCGGCAGAAGACCTTTGAAGCGATCGAGAGCGAGCGCATCCAGGCGTTGACGCTGCTGGCCGCCAGTGTGGCGCATGAGATCGGCAATCCACTGAACGCATTGCACATTCACCTGCAATTGATGGAGCGCGAACTCAAAAAATTCCGAGGCGCGGCCGAGCGTCCGAACCGCACCGGCACGCGCAATCGCATTCAGCCGCTCAGCAGCGAACATGACGCCGCCGAATCCGCCAGCAAGCTGGAGCAGTATCTGGCCGTGGCGAAAGGCGAGATCAACCGGCTCGACTACATCGTCACGCAGTTTCTCCAGGCCATTCGCCCGGCGTCGCCGCAGTTGAAATCGGCGTCGCTGAATGAAGCCGTCCAGCGCACGGTGGAATTGCTGAGGCCCGAACTGGAAAACCGCCGGCTCACCGTCAAAACCAAGCTCGACTCGCATTTGCCGCTGTCGCCGATGGATCCGACGCAAATTCAGCAGGTGCTCGTCAATCTCGTGAAGAATGCGATGCAAGCGATGACCAAGGGCGGCACGCTCACGTTACAGACCGGCGAAGGTTCCGACGGCGTCTGGGTGAGCGTCATCGACACGGGCGGCGGCATCCCACAGGAACAGATCAACCGGATTTTCGAACCGTTTTACACTACAAAGAAAAAAGGGTCCGGCCTGGGTTTGATGATCGTGCAGCGCATTGTCCGGGCGCATGGCGGCCGCATCGATCTGGAGAGCGATGTGGGACGCGGCACCACGTTTCGCATCTGGCTGCCGCTGCATGAGCGTAGGCCGCGCCTGCTGGAAGCTCCGGCGCAGGATTGAATTTACGAGCGGCCCATTCCGTTCTAGGATTGCGCCACTCGGAACGCGAATCCAGCGATCAAAAAAGGCGGCGCGCGCGAACCAGAGCGACGGTCGGGTCACATTTCGGTTTCGGATTTTCACGCTTTTGAACCACTGATGCAGCCAACGTTACTGATAGTTGACGATGAGAAGACGACTCGCGAAGGACTGCGAGCCGCTTTGGAGGATCGTTACGATGTTTACCTCGCGGAAGATGCCAAGGCCGCGATGCAGTTGCTGGAGCAGGAGAACTTCGATGTCATGCTGACGGATTTCCGTCTGCCGAATGAGGACGGAATGAAGTTGATCGCCCGGGCCAAATCCCTTTCCAAACCGCCCATCTGCATTCTCATGACGGCGTACGGCTCGGAGGAAATCGCAGTGGAAGCGATGAAACGCGGCGCGGACGATTACATCGCCAAAGGGCGGTTACAGATCGACGAGCTGGAGATGCGCATTGCCCGGGCGTTGCGTCAGCAGAATCTCGAGGTGGAGAACGTTTCCCTGCGGCAGCAGCTTCACTCCAAATTCGGCATTGAAAATATCATCGGCGAATCGGTCGCGATGCAGGAGGTCTTTGAAGTCGTGAAGCAGGTCGCGCCGACGCGGGCTACCGTGCTGTTGCTGGGTGAAAGCGGCACGGGCAAAGAATTGATCGCCAAAGCCATTCATCAGCTTAGCCCGCGCGCCAAACAGCCGATGGTCAGCGTGCATTGCGCGGCGCTCTCGCCGGCGCTGCTGGAAAGCGAATTGTTTGGTCATGAAAAAGGCGCGTTCACCGGCGCGCACGAACGGCGGATCGGAAGATTTGAGCAGGCGCAAGGCGGCACATTGTTCCTGGATGAGATCGGCGAAATCGACGCGTCGATTCAGATCAAGCTGTTGCGTTTCCTGGGCGAACGGGCTTTCGAGAGAGTCGGCTCGAATAAAACCCTGATCGCCGACGTGCGGTTGGTTACCGCCACGAACAAGAATCTGGAGGAGAGGGTCAAAGCCGGAACGTTCCGCGAAGATCTCTACTTCCGATTGAAGGTCGTTGAAATCGTCCTGCCGCCGTTGCGCGATCGGCTCAGCGACGTTCCTTTGCTGGCGCAGGCTTTTCTTCGTGAGTTCGCCGAAGAGAACAAAAAACCGGTCCAGGAGTTTGCTCCCGACGCGCTGGATCTGATGATGAATTACGCCTGGCCGGGCAATGTTCGGGAATTGCGCACCGCTGTTGAACACGCGGTGGTGTTGTGCCGAGGCGAAAGGATTTCCGCTCGCGACCTGCCGGCATCCGTTCGCGCCGGTGCGGTGAATGCCACGGCCGATCCGCAGCGCATGTTGGCCCGGCACGATCTCACGGTGAAAGAAGCGGAGAAGCAATTGATCATTCGCGCCCTGAAGGAAACCAATGGCAATCGGACGCTGGCCGCGCAGAAGATTGGCGTGAGCCGGCGCACGTTGCACCGCAAGCTGCACAGTTACGGTCTGGAGGAATTCTAAATGCTTTTTTTACAAGACGTCATTCACAAGATCGAAGTGGCGGGCGGCGTGCGGTATATCCGTTACACGCTGAGTTTTCTCGTTGCCGCGCTGGTGCTGATCGCCTACGACCTGCGCGTTGCCAAGAACTTTGGGACGCAGGAAGCCATGGATACCGCGCAGCTGGGCCGCCACATTGCGGAAGGGCAAGGCTACACCACGGGCTATATCCGGCCGTTCAGCATGCACCTGCTTTCCGAGCGCAATCGCAATCAACCTGCCGATCCGGATCAGAAATCCGATCCGGCCCGCATTCGGGGCGCGCATCCGGACATTGCCAATCCGCCGGTGTATCCAATGGTGCTGGCCGGTTTGATGAAGGCATTGCCGTTCCGTTTCGAGGTTTCCAATGCCGGCTCGTTTTGGAGCAAAGCGGGGAATTTTTGGCGTTATCAACCCGATTTCCTCATCACCTGGTTCAATCAATTGCTGTTGCTGATCGTCATCCTGCTGACGTACTTCTGGGCGCGGCGAATGTTCGATTCCACCGTGGCGAACTTGTCGGCCATCGTTTTGTTCGGCTCGGAAATCCTGTGGCGTTTCAGTGCTTCGGGATTGTCCACAATGCTGTTGCTGCTCGTCGTGCTGGGCGTGGTCTGGTGTTTGACGCTGTGGCAGGCTGAAATTCTGGAACCCCGACGCGGCGATCTTTGGGTGCTCTCGCTTGCGGCACTTGTCGGTTTGCTGGTGGGAGTGGGCGGCTTGACGCGCTATGGAGTTGCGTGGCTGATCCTTCCCACCTTGGCGTTCATTGCCTGGGTTGCGGGACCGCGCCGGTGGACATTTTTGCTGATTGCGTTGGCGGGCTTTCTGGTCGTGATGGCGCCCTGGCTGATTCGGAATTACCACGTCAGCGGCACTCTGTTCGGAACAGCCGGGTATCACGTTCTTGAAGGTGCCGGGCCTTTTCCCGGAGATACGCTGGAGCGTTCGTTGAATCCAGACGTTCAATTTTCATTGCGAGTGCTTGGGATGAAGCTGCTGATCAACGCGCGCGTGATCTTTGAAAAGGAGTTCTTCACCTTCGCCGGCGGCTGGATGGTGGCTTTGTTCCTGGTTTCATTGATGGTGGGATTCCGAAATCCGATCCTCCGGGGCCTGCGAGTTTTTGTGGTGAGCAGCCTGGCTGTTCTGTTTGTTGTGCAAGCGCTGGCGAGGACGCATCTGTCGGAGGATGTGCCGGGGATCAATTCGGAAAACTTCCTGGTTCTGCTGCTGCCTTTGATTGTGGCTTATGCCGTCAGCCTCTTCTGTCTGCTGCTCGATCAGATTGAATTTCCGGTTAAGCAGCTTCGGCTTTTGGTTTCCGGCGGGCTGGTCGCGCTGGTTTATCTGCCGTTGTTTTTTGCCTTGATGCCGCCACGCAGCGCTCCGTTGGTTTATCCGCCCTACTACCCGCCAGCGGTTCAACAAGCGGCGGAGATGCTGGGCAAACATGAATTAATGATGAGCGACGTTCCGTGGGCCGTCGCCTGGTACGGCAATCGCCCGTGCGTTCAACTCACATTGAATGCGATGCAAGACCCGTCCAACACGTCTGACACCGAAAACTTTTTCGCGATCAACGATCTGCTCAAGCCAATCAGCGGGCTGTATCTGACTCCGAAGACCATGGACTTGCGCTTTCAATCCGATCTGATGCGCGGGACGCCGGCCAGTTGGGGGCGGTTCGTGCTGGCGACCTTGCTGACCAAGGACAGCCAGGGCCGGTCGGTGGTGGCGCCGCCTTTTCCGCTGCGCGAAGTGGTTCCGGGCTTTCTCACGCAGCAGATGTTCCTCACGGATTGGAAGCGCCCGACGACTTCAGAATAGATTTCCAGCGCCCGGTTTCGACATCGTTTGGTGCGTCGCAGTTCAGGGACGGAGGGTTTTCACCGCTTAGGAAACTTTCCGCCTTGGGCTAACTTGTGGAGCAAAAGGAAAAGCGGTTCCATGAGCAAGGTTTACATCGGCACAAGCGGTTGGGTTTACAAAAGCTGGGAAGCAACGTTCTACCCGAAGACATCCAAGGCAACAGGGCGGCTGGGCTTCTATGCAACGCAATTTCCGACGGTGGAAATCAACGCCACGTTCTACCGCTTGCCGAGTTTGAAAATGGTCAAAGGCTGGCGTGATGGAGTGCCGCAGGATTTTATTTTCGCCGTCAAAGGCAGCCGATTCATCACGCACATGAAAAAGCTGGCGAAATTGGATGGCGGGCTGAACAAATTCATCCGTCGCATCCAACCGCTTCAACCGCACCTCGGGCCCATTCTCTGGCAGTTGCCGCCGATTCTCCAACGCAGCCCAAGCCGCCTGGGGAAATTTCTTCGGCAACTGCCCAAATCGCTCAGTCATGCCGTCGAGTTCCGCCATCCGTCCTGGTACACGGACGACGTCTTCGAGTTGCTCCGGAAGTATCAAGTCGCCCACGTCCCCGTCAGCTCGTTGGGAATGCCAATGAACCTCGCCGTCACGGCGGACTTCATTTACATCCGCTTTCATGGATTGGAAAACGGCGCGGCGCACGATTACTCCCGCGCGGAACTCCGTCCCTGGGCTCGGCACATTCGAAAGCAGGCCCAAGCTGGCCGGACGGTTTACGTTTACTTTAATAACGATGCCAACGTCCGCGCGCCGGCCAATGCGCAATTACTGATGGAAATGGTTGGGGCCAATGTCGTGAAGCCGGCGACCGCTCCGTCCGGCTAGGCGCGGGCTTCCCGGCAAACGATTCCGTAGTTTACTCCCGCACCGCCGCTCTTTAATACGTCCGCAGGCAAAGAATCCCTCCGGTTTCCTTGCTGGATCGCTATGTATTCGCCCAATCTTGAACATTTTTTGTCGCTGGCGACGCAGGGAAATCTGATTCCCGTGACGCGCCGGCTGCTCGCCGACATTGAAACGCCGCTCTCGGCGTATCGCAAAATCCGCGGCCAGGGCGAATCATTCCTGTTCGAATCGGTCGAAGGCGGCGAACACCTTGGGCGTTACTCTTTCGTCGGCTGCAATCCGCGCGCCATGATCCGTCAGGACGGCAACCGCGTGGAAATTGTGGAGAACGGCAAGACGGTTGAAACGTTCACCGTTTCGCGTGAACCCGGAACCAACCACGTAAAGGACGGCCTGGAAGTGGTCGAGCGGGTCATGAAGAAATATCGGCCGGTGATCGTGCCGGGTTTGCCGCGCTTCACCGGAGGCGCCATTGGTTTCATTGGTTATGAATTCATTCACGACGTGGAGCCGGTCGTGCCGCGCCCGCCCCAGGATGAACTCGGCACGCCCACCATGTATTTTCTCGTGGCGGATCAGTTGCTGATCTTTGATCGCGTCGCGCAAACGATCACGGTTCTGGTCAATGCGGTATTGGAAGACGCTGAAAGCCCGGCCGAAGCGTACGAGAATGCGCTGGCGGAAATCGAACGGCTCGTCGCGCTTCTGGAACAACCGACGGAACATCATCCCGTCACGCTGCCCAGCGAAGTGCCGGCCATCCCGTTCGAGGCGAACATTTCCAAAGAGAAGTTCTTTGCGAACGTGCAGGAATCGAAGAAATACATCACCGCTGGCGACATCATTCAAGTGGTCGGCTCGCAACGTTTTTCCACGGTGGTCAAAGCGTCACCACTGGATGTTTATCGAGCGGCGCGCTCGGTCAATCCGTCGCCGTATATGTTCCTTTTGGAACTGGAAGGCTTTTCGCTGGTCGGCGCTTCACCGGAAATTCACGTGCGATGCGAAGATCACGTCGTGGAAATCCGCCCGATCGCCGGCACACGTCCCCGCGGCAAAACGCCTGAGGAAGACGCCGCGCTGGAAAAGGATTTGCTGGCCGATCCCAAGGAACGCGCCGAGCACGTAATGCTGGTGGATCTCGCGCGGAACGATCTGGGCCGCGTGTGTGACTACTGTTCGGTGCAGGTCAAAGACCTGATGATCATCGAGCGTTACAGTCACGTGATGCACATCGTTTCGCAGGTGGAAGGCAAGCTTTCGGCCGATCGGAGTCTTTATGATCTGATGCGCGCGACGTTCCCGGCCGGCACACTGAGTGGCGCGCCAAAAATCCGTGCGATGCAGATTATTTCTGAGCTGGAACAGACGACGCGCGGTTCGTACGGCGGTTGCGTCGGCTATTTTTCGTTCAACGGAAATCTCGATACCTGCATCACCATCCGCACCGCGATGATCAAGGATGGCAAGGCTTACGTGCAGGCGGGCGGCGGCTGGGTGAATGATTCCACTCCGGAAGCGGAATTCCAGGAGACGGTGAACAAGAGCAAAGCCATGCTGAAAGCGGTGGCGATGGCTGAGGGATTTGTCACCCGGTAATCCATTCTGACGTCCGAACCGACACGCTCCGCTCAAGGGGGCTCACTCCGCAGGTTTTTTTTGAGCCACGCCACGGGCGAGTCGGTGCTTTTTCCCCGCCAACAAAAACAGCGGCACCTCTTGCGAGACGCCGCTGTTCAAACTGATTCTGTCTTGGCTTTTCCGCCGATTTAGGATTTGGGCGGTCCGGATTTCTTCGAACCTTTCACGGCCAGGATGAGCATGAACGCGCCGAAG
>JBQCEJ010000269.1:0-2007 GCA_051960355.1 Verrucomicrobiota bacterium
AAAACCGGATCGCTCCAAACGCAACGGCTCGGTCCGGCTCTTCGGTTGGTCGCCGGAGGATCGGCATCTCGCCTTCTTCACCCGCCAGAACAAATCCATCGTGGTGTGCGACGGCCTGACGGGCGACGTTACGGGCTCTTACTCCGTGCCAGCCTCGGTGGAAGCGGGTGGCTGGCTCACGGGCAACTCGCTGGCGCTGATGGATGACGCGCGGAATCTCTTTCTCCTGAATCTGGAACCGGACAGCCGACTGGGTCAGTTCGGAGCCAAGGGGCTCGTGAAAATGCGCAAGCTGGACACGGACGGTTCCCTGCTGGTGGCGGATTCGTCCCACTCGGTTGCCTTTGCCGCCGGCGGCAATCTCTGGAGCTTCGATGTTCCCGCCAACCGCTTGAAGCAATTGACCCAGTTCACCAACGCCACGATCGCATCGCTGGATTACAGCAGGGATAACTTCAAATATCTTCTGGGCGCCGCCTTCGGCAATCCCAGGAACCTGGCTCTTTACGAGTATGACCTGCGGGCTCCACTCTCGCCGCTGACGCCGTTGCCGCATCGGAACCTTGCGTTCAAAGGGCAGTGGATTCAAGGCGGAACGGGAACGGCGTATGTGGGCGAGCAGGGGAACCGGTTTTTCCTCGCCGTCCGAACAAAAGACGCGGGCTTGCAAACCAACCTGTTCACAGCGCCCCGGATTGATCGAAATACCGGCAAGTTGAATGCCCGCCTGTTCACCGAGGGCCGCGATGTCGTTCGCACCTGCGCCGTCAGCCCGAAAGGCGACAAGATTTATACGGTCGCCTCGGTCGATTATGAGCCGTTGACGATCTGGGAGTACGACATCGCCAGCCAGACGCTCCGGAATGTGATTCCGAAAGAACAGCATTTGAAACTGGCCCGGCGGATTGAGCCGGTCCCGGCGTCGGTCGTAAATAAGAACGGTGACCGGATTGATTACTACTACCTTCCGCCTGCGGGAATGAAACCCGGCAGGAAATATCCGGTGGTGATGGATCAGTTCAGCGACTTAGGTTATCAGCCCAATTCCCAGTTTCTCGCCAATGCGGGCATTCTTTATGTGACCGTGAATCCCGTGGGCGTCGGTCGGCCGGAAATGCCGACCCGGCCGGAGGACACATTCACCGTTTACAATGAACTGCTGAAGCATCCCAACGTCGATCCCAAGCGCATTTATCTCTTTGGCTCCAGCGCGGGCACCGCTTCAAGCGTTCGCATCCTCGCCGAACACCCGGAGTTATGGCGCGGGGCGATCATGCTTTCTCCTGTCGCATTCCCCAGGCTGGAGCCCGGCACCAAAATGTGCCGCAGTTTCTTCTTCTCCGTTCCTCAGGACGATATCTTCAATGACGGCTCCCAGATGGAAAAGTTTATTCACGACGCCTGCGGTCACTCCATTCGTACCCAGGTGGAATATGTGCCCGGAGGCCACATTGTGTTCAGCGTCAAAGACCTTAAGAAGACTTATAAAGCTGCCGCGACATTTATACTGGCCGACTACTGAACGGTTATGAAGCACTCAAGGTTTGCAATGGAACACCCGGCGCATCCATCCGGCCAGTGCTTGGGAAAACGAAAAGGGGCTCTCGCTGACATCGGTTCTCGTCTTCAAACCCAATTGCCCGTGACGGCCTTCACGCTGATCGAGTTACTGGTCGTCATCGCCATTATCGGCATCCTCGCGGGATTGCTCCTGCCCGTCCTTTCCAAGGCCAAGGAAAAGGCCCAGCAGACCGCCTGCCTCAACAATCTCCGGCAGCTCGGTCTCGGCTTCCATCTCTACTGGAGCGATTCGGCCGATTTATTTCCCGCAGCGGGTTCCAAGACCGAATATGGCCCGCAGCCCGAGGATTGGATCTGGTGGCAATACGGACGCGGCGTGGCCAATAGCACCATCGCGCGGTCTATCGGCCATTTTAATCCCAGTCTGTTCACCTGTCCGACTGACCGCCGGGCGCAATCCCTGCAAGGTCAAGGTGCCTTGCCCGA
>JBQCEJ010000270.1:0-7157 GCA_051960355.1 Verrucomicrobiota bacterium
TCATGCGACGCGCACGATCTGGTTTGGTCTCGGCATGATGGGCTTGATTGGTTGGTCGGTGGCGGTTCCCACGTTGCTCGGCGCGGCCCTGGGCCTGTGGCTGGACAAGCATTCGCCGGGGTCTTACTCGTGGACGCTGATGCTGCTTATCATCGGGTTGATCGTTGGATGCTGGAACGCGTGGTATTGGGTGAGCAAGGAGGAGAAAGCGATGCGCGAAGAACAGGAGGAGGACGGCGATGAATGATTCTTGGCTTCTGGCGTTGGCGTTGATTGCCGGTGTCTTTCTTGGCGCGCTGTTCTTTGGCGGTCTTTGGTGGACCGTGCGCAAAGGCGTCGCCTCCGCGCATCCAGCGCTGTGGTTTCTCGGCAGTTCCTTGTTGCGAACCGGGATCGTTGTCGCCGGGTTTTATCTGGTCGCGCAGGGTGACTGGCGGCGGTTGCTGATTTGTTTCCTCGGCTTTCTCATCGCGCGCTTTGCAGTCACGCGAATGACCGGTCCGCCGCTGGCCGCGCGCGGTTCGCCTGCGAAGGAGGCCGACCATGCACATTAGCCCGGACGCGATCGTGTTTTGGCAGCACGGGTTTGTGAAGCTCAACGCCACCATCGTGTTCACCTGGGGACTGATGGTCGTGTTGACTGTGGGCGCGAAACTCATTACGCGAAATATCTCGACCGCTCTGGAACGTTCGCGTTGGCAGAACCTCCTGGAAATCTTGGTGCTGGCCATTGAGAAACAAATCCAGGAGATCGGCCTGACTCAAGCCCGGCATTATCTCGGCTTTGTGGCAACGCTCTTTGTGTTCATCGCCTCTTCGGCATTGGCGACGATTCTTCCCGGTTACGAGCCGCCCACGGGTTCGCTTTCAACCACCTTCGCCCTGGCGCTCTGCGTGTTTGCAGCCGTGCCGACCTTCGGAATCGCTAGCCGAGGTTTCCGCGGTTATCTCAAATCCTACATGGAACCGACGCCGCTGATGTTTCCCTTTCACGTCATTGGCGAACTCTCACGAACGCTCGCCCTTTCGGTTCGACTGTTCGGCAACATGATGAGCGGGACCGTCATTCTCGCCATCCTGCTCAGCATTGCGCCGCTCGTGCTTCCGATTTTCATGACCTTGCTCGGCCTGCTGACTGGCATGGTGCAGGCCTACATTTTCAGCGTGCTGGCCACGGTTTACATCGCTGCCGCCGCGCGGGTTCAAAAGCCGCCACTTCAAACCGCAGCCGCTCCGAGCAGCTCGTAACTCAAAATGAAAACCCAAGGAACATTATGGACGCCACCAGTTTGATCGCCCTGTCTTCAATGATCATCGCCGGTTCCACCACCGGCATCGGCTGCATTGCGCCCGCTTTGAGCGAAGGACGCGCCGTGGTGACGGCGCTGACGTCGCTCGCGCAGCAACCCGATGCTTCGGCCACGATCACGCGAACGCTGTTTGTCGGACTCGCCATGATCGAGTCGATCGCGATCTATTGTTTCGTGGTGTCGATGATTCTGATCTTCGCCAATCCGTTCTGGAACCACGTCATCGCCCAAAGCACCGGGAAGTAGCCTATGCTGATCGACTGGTTCACCGTCGTCGCGCAGATCGCGAATTTCCTCGCGCTCGTCTGGCTGTTGAAGCGCTACCTGTATCAGCCGATTTTGAAGGCGATCGATGCGCGGGAGAAACGCATCGCCGATGAACTCGCGCAAGCCGCCCGCCAGCAGAGCGAGGCTGAAAAAGAGCGCGCCGCATTTCAACACCAGAATGAAATCCTGGAACAGCAACGTTCCGAACTTTTAAGCAAGGCCCGCGATGAGGCCAGTCTCGAACGCCAACGTCTCATCGATGGAGCGCGTCGCGATGCCGAATCCTGGCGCATGAAACTCACGCACAGTTTCGAGCGCGACCAGCAACTGCTCACCCACGAACTCACACGCCGCGCCCGCGAAGAAGTGTTTGCGATCGCGCGCCAGACCCTTGTGGATCTTTCCGGCGCAACCCTGGAAGAACGCATCAGCGCAACGTTCATGCGGCGGCTGCGCCAGTTGAACGGCGAAGCCCGGGAACATCTGACCGAGGCGCTCAAGACAGCTTCCAGCCCGGCGATTGTGCGCAGCGCTTTCCCTTTGCCCGCCAACCTGCGGCGAGCCATCAATGACGCGCTGAACGAAACATTCTCGGTTGAAACTGAACTAGAGTTTCAAACCGCGCCGAATTTGATCAGCGGCATTGAACTGAGCGTCAATGGGCGCAAGGTCGCCTGGAGCATCGAGGATTACCTGACTTCGCTCGAAAAGAGCGTTCGTGCTGTGCTGGAACAGCGGCCGAGATCCGAGCCGGATTGCGGAGCTACGAACCTTCCAGTCGCAGGAGTTCACGAGGCAATTCCATGAACGGATTGCCGGACAGCCTGACTCGCGTTTTCGTCAATGCCTTCGACGATCTCAGGCGCGGACGTGAACGCTTTCGGCCTGAACTGAACGCGCGTGAAGTCGGCACGATCACGAACGTCTCGACAGGAATCGCGCTCATCTCGGGCCTTCCGGACATTGGCATTGATGAATTGGTGAAATTTCCCGGCTCAGATTTCGGGATCGCTTTCAACCTGCTCCCGGATTCGGTGGGCGTGGTTTTGCTGGCCGATCCAGGACATTTGCACGCGGGCGATGAAGTCGAGCGCACTGGCCGGGTGATGGACGTGCCGGTCGGTGAAGCCTTGCTCGGTCGCGTGATTGATCCGCTCGGCCGTCCGCTTGACGGTCTCGGGCCGGTCGATGCCACCGACCGATTGCCGATAGAACGTTCGGCGCCGTCGATCATGGATCGCGATCCAGTCACCACACCGCTTCAGACGGGATTGAAGGTCATCGATGCGCTCATTCCAATCGGTCGTGGCCAGCGCGAATTGATTCTCGGCGACCGCCAAACTGGCAAGAGCGCCATTGCCATCGACACCATTCTCAATCAGCGCGGTAAAAACGTTTTATGTGTCTATTGCGCCATCGGTCAACGCGCCTCCGCCGTCGCCAAAGCCATCGCCGTGTTTCGTGAAAAAGAAGCGATGCCCTACACCGTGGTCGTCGTGACCGAAGGCAATGAACCGCCCGGCCTGGCCTACAACGCGCCTTACGCCGCGACCAGCATTGCCGAGCAGTTGATGGAACAAGGCCGCCACGTGTTGATCGATTAGGATGATCTCACCCAACACGCGCGGGCGTATCGCGAACTGGCGTTGTTGCTGCGGCGGCCGCCCGGGCGCGAAGCGTTTCCGGGTGATATCTTTTACATTCATTCGCGTTTGCTGGAACGCGCGACGCATTTGCGCCGGGAACTTGGCGGCGGTTCGCTCACCGCCTTGCCGATTATCGAAACCGAAGCGCAGAACATTTCCGCCTACATTCCGACCAACCTGATCTCGATCACAGATGGACAAATCTATCTCTCGCCGTCGCTCTTCGAACTCGGCGTGCTGCCGGCCGTGGATGTGAATCAATCGGTGTCGCGCGTTGGCGGCAAGGCACAACTGGCCGCGTATCGCGCCGTCGCCAGCGACCTGAAACTCGCCTACGCACAATTTGAAGAGCTGGAAAGTTTCGCGCGCTTCGGCACGCGACTGGACGAACCGACGCGCCGGATTCTCGATCACGGACGACGCATTCGCGCCTGCCTGAAGCAGCTGCAGTTCGAGCCCGTTTCCGTGCCCGAACAAATCACCCTGCTGCTCGCTTTGACCGGCAAGCTGTTCGACGCCGTTCCGCTGGAACGCATGCATGACGCGGAAATGGCGGTGCGCCAGGCCGCCAGAGCGCTGCCTGCGGAAATTCGCGAACGGTTTGCCGCCGACCAGCGCTTGAGCGACTAGGATCGTGAAACTGTGTTGCAACTTGCAAGGGACGCGATGGGACGGAGCCAGGCGGAGGCGAACATCGAACACTGAACATCGAATTGCCTTTGCGCGGGAGTCCTTGAATTCATTTGACGAGCCATGAGTGACACGTTGGAAAGTCTTCGCCGCAAAATCATTGGCGCGGGAGAACTCGAATCCGTGGTTCGCACCATGAAAGCTCTGGCAGCCGCGAGCATCGGCCAATCTGAAAAGGCGGTGCAGTCGCTGGCGGATTATTATCGGACCGTCGAACTCGGTCTCGCCGCATGCTTCCGCGAAAGCGTCACGTCGCCCACCGTCCAAAGCCCGGCACCGGTCGAAACGCCAAAAACAGGAGCGATTGTCTTCGGCTCAGACCAGGGATTGGTCGGCCAGTTCAGCGAAGTCCTTGGCGATTATGCCGCCAAAACATTGGGCGCCATTCCGGGCCAGAAAACTGTCTGGGCGATCGGAGAACGCATGCACGCGCGACTGGCCCATCTTGGCTTGCCGCCTTTGAGCCGATTTGCTGTTCCAAATTCCGTCAACGGCATCACGCCGCTCGTTGTAGAAATTCTCACGAAGATTGAGGCCCATCGAGCAGAGGGCAAGGTGGAACAAATTTACGTGTTCCACAATCGGCCCCGGTCTGGCGCGATTTACGAACCGGTCAGCCAGCGTCTATTTCCGCTGGATGAGCAATGGCGGCGCGCCCTGGGCAGCATTGCCTGGCCGACTCAAAAG
Source organism: Verrucomicrobiota bacterium (assembly GCA_051960355.1). Classification (GTDB taxonomy): domain Bacteria; phylum Verrucomicrobiota; class Verrucomicrobiia; order Limisphaerales; family DASXHY01; genus DASXHY01. Next base: position 4,601 of record JBQCEJ010000270.1, read on the forward strand.
ATTCCCGAGGTCATGAACCACGCCACCTCGACGGTGCTGGCGCTGGTGCGCGAGTATGTTTTCGTCTGCCTTTTCAAAGCGTGCGCCGAATCGTTGGCCAGTGAAAACGCGAGTCGTCTGGCGGCCATGCGGCGGGCGGAGAAGAACATTGACGAGTTGCTGGAAGATCTGGGTCGCACGTTTCATCGTCTGCGCCAGAGTTCCATCGACGAAGAACTGTTTGATGTCATCTCCGGTTTCGAAGCGCTGACGACTGGAAACGAATCGCCGAGCAAAGCAATTCAACTCAAGGGCAAAGGCACGAAGGCGCACGTTTCAAGCCGATGATTCCGATCGACCAGCGTCACACCAGGAGCGCGAACGTCGCTCCGCAATCCCAAACCGTCTGATGCAAGAACCGCCATTGGCCTAAATCCATCCGTTTACCGGATCGAACCTTTGAACTCTCCGGGCTTCGCACGCTTGCTGCTTGAAGATTTCCTTCGACTGATTCCCGGCGTTTCAACATACTATGGGCTAGAATGTTGAAACGCCGAAAGCGGGTCCTCATCGCCCTTGGCTGGTATGATTATCGTGTGCATCGCGGCATTGAACGTTTTGCCCAGGAACACGAATGGCATCTGTCCACCAACTTCGCCCGCGAAAAAATCATCCCGTGGGGCTGGCAAGGCGAAGGCATTCTGGCCTGGCTCGGCGCCGGGGATGACCTTGCCGATTTCGTGCGTCACGCCCGCAAGCCGACGGTGGACTTCAGCTTCCGTCGGCGGCATCTGAAATTCCCGCGCGTACTGGAGGATCACCATCACGCCGGGCAAGTCGTCGCCGAACACTTTCTCTCGCGCGGGTTCCGCAATTTTCTGTTCTATAGCGATGCGGACAACTGGTCTTACGAAGAACGGGGTGAAGGTTTCCTTGCTGCGCTCAAAGCCGCCGGCCACGAATGCGAATGGATTCGCTGGCATCGATCGCCGGCCTATCGGCAGGATCGGGAACAGTGGAGCCGAAAACGAACCTGGCTCGCCGCGCAGATGAAACGGGCCACTTATCCGCTGGCGGTCTTTGCCGCGAACGACGAGCAGGCGCTGGATGTTTTGGAAACCTGCCAGTCGGTGGGAATCGCCACGCCGGAACAAGTCGCGATCGTCGGCGCGGAAAATTATCTCCTCGCCCCGGACGCTATGCTGACGCCGATTTCAAGCGTCGATACCAACCTGGAGCAACTGGGTTATACCGGCGCCGCGCTGTTGGAAAAACTGATGAATGGCGGAGCCGCGCCGGAAAGTCCTATCCGCGTGCCCGCCGCGGGATTGATCACGCGCAAGAGCAGCGATCTTTTGGCGGTGAACCACAAAGGCGTGGCAAACAGCCTGCGGTTCATCTGGGAGCATTGCCACGAACCGATCAACGTGAAAAATCTCGTCACGGTGGCCGCCATGTCGCGTCGCGGACTGCACAAAGCGTTTCTGGAAAACCTCGGCCGCACGCCCGGCCAGGAACTTCAGCGGATGCGGATTGACCGCGCCAAGCGACTCTTGATCGAATCGGATCACAAGATCGAAGTCATCGCGGGCATGTGTGGCTTTCAGAGTGCGAACAGTTTTTGTGTCGCATTCAAACAGGCGACGAGCCTTTCCCCGCGGCAATTCCGGGTTTCGTCACTCGGCTGAGAATTCCGTCCTATCGAAAAACGCTCCTCATTCGTTCCGATCCAGTTGGCTGAAAATTTCCTCCAAGCTCCCCCGGACCCACACAAAGTTCGTTGCCTGTCGATCGACGTCTGGACTAGGCTCACGCGCAGTGAGCGCATTTCTTTCATTCTTATCAGGCGACAATTCTTTGCTCGGGCTGGCGCCGTTGTTTTTCGGCGGCCTGTTTCAACTCTGGATGCTGATTGACGCCTTTCGCCGAAAGGAATGGGGCTGGTTAGTGTTCATGTTGATATTCCCGGGACTCACGACCGTTTTTTACTTCTTCTCTGTTTTCCGCGGAGCGCCCTCGGCCACGCGCGGTTTTGAACTTCCGGGCGCTTACGATCGCCGCCGCATCAAGCAGCTGGAAGCGCAAATCCATCATCTGGACAAGGCGCATCACCATTCGCAACTCGGCGACCTGCATTTTCAGCGGGGCAAACTTGACCAAGCGGAAGCGTGCTATCGCGCCTCACTCGAACGCGATCCCGAGGATATCGACACCCGCGCTCACCTCGGTCAATGCCTGCTGCGGCAGAATAAACCCGCCGAAGCCCGCCCGCTGATCGAAGGCGTGATCGCGGAAAATCCAAAGCACGAATACGGTTACACCATGATGGCGCTGGCGGAAACTTTGACCGCACTGGGGGAAACGGATGCGGCGGTGAACGTCTGGAAACAGGTGACCGAAAGTCATTTTTACCCGCGCGCGAAGGTTCAACTCGCCGAACTCTACGCCCAAAGGAATCAGTTGGAACTCGCCCGAGCCGAACTCTACGACGTGCTCTCGGACGTGGCTCACGCTCCGGCTTTCCAACGTCGGCGTGATCGCATTTGGTTTCAAAAAGCGCGCAGGCTGATGAGGAAGA
>JBQCEJ010000271.1:0-2713 GCA_051960355.1 Verrucomicrobiota bacterium
GGCGTGGGGCTTGGGCTCACGCAATTGGGAATTCTTTTACGATGCCATGAAGGCGGCCATCAAGGGCGCCGGCATTTGGGATTGGTTCGTGGAAGAAAGCGAGAACATCAAGCCTCTCGAAGATTACGTCAACGCCGCCAACGCGAACCGCTCGGAGTAGTTCGATTACCTGATCACCAGTCAACCTTCCTACCGGCAATGGCTGCAACATCACTGGAACAAGATCAGCACATGGCCGAAATCATGAACCAATTCACCGATCAACAACTCTGCGAGGAACTGCTGCGCCGCTGCCATCAACGGCTGGAAGTCAATGAAACGAAGCTGCGGTTTGCAAACCTGCGGCGGGTCGTGGTGGATGACATCCGCATCCGCGATGGCCTTTACGATGTCGGCAAGCTGATCGTGAAAAATCAGCCGGTCAAAAAGCGGACGCCCATTTGATTTTATGGCATCCACGCGATCAGCGCAGGACTGCGGAGTTTCAAGTTCTTCTCCTACGCCGCTTCGCCCGCGCCTCCTTGGGATGATGCACGTTCAAGTGGGAGTGTGGACACGTTGAGCCGAACGACAGAACTGACCGAAGTGGCGGTCAGCGCCGCTCCGACTACTCGGAAAACGTGAAACAACCAGACGCCTGAAACGGCAAGCGCCCGCCACTTTCGGTCCAGTCATTTTGTTAGGCCTTTTCATCTCTCCAGAGCGGCGAAATTCGTGCCAACTCCCAGCACGAGGCGACTACCATACTCCAGAACCTTGGTCCGGTCATCGGCAACAGGAACTCCGTTGCTGGTCAAGTCTGTCACCACCAAGAGGCCGTCATCCACATGCCATCTGCCGCTGTAAACCTGGGAAACAGGTGCCGGAAAATCCGACACGTAACGTCCGCCTGCAGCAAGTGACAACGTATGGGGCCCCTGCCTCCAAACACCGACCACCGCTCGCTCAATCTTCGCATCACGATTGCAGCCCACAACGCAAACGATCAACCCAATGAATGAAAGCAGGCGTTTCATGGCCTAACAGTATAAATTGTCCAAAGCCCACGGGCCATTTGCTAACTGGGATTTTTCACTCATCAAAGTCTTTTTAGTGCTCGTATCGCAGATTGGCAAGCCCCCATTTGCTAGTTTCGTCATCTGAGCCTTCATCTGGAGGATGTGCAAAGACAAACTCAGTTTGTCTTTACGCAGGATGATTTCAACACCTTCAAACCTGCCTTTAACCTTCCCTGACAGGGCGGCTGGCTGCCGATCCATTGCTGCCTGCCGGCTTGCGCGAGAGTTATCGTCGCACGCTGTTGGCCTTCCATGATTTCTGCCGGCAAAAGCAGCTCCGGCTCACGGTGCAGGCGGCCCGGCAATTTGTCGAACTGACCGCTTTGGAGCAGGCTCCCAGCCCGGGCCGGCTTCAGGAATGGAAGGACGCGTTGAACTGGTTCTTCCGGAGTGGCCGTGAAACCGCCTCCCTGGCATTGAAGGGTGCGCCGCCATTGGCGCGCTCGGAGCTGGGCGAGGCGGCGTGGGAACAGGCGTTGATCGTATATCTGCGGCAACGGGGCCATTCGTGGCGCACGGAACAGACGTCCCGGGGCTGGATGGGGCGGTTCGCGCCGGCCTGGCGATTTCTGCTGACACGCTGCAAGCGTTGGCGCGGCTCCAGACGGTGTGCAGATCGTCCGGCGTTCCCTGTTTGAGTGTTTGGTTTGCGGCTCTGGCACCGAAGAGATTGTGCACGCGGCTCAAGCTCCCGCATTGCCATTCACGCGGCGGCTCTCTATAAAGACCAGCGCATGACCACCAAGAACCAAAGCGACAGTGCCGCGCCCAGCCGCGCCGTTCGCCCTTTTCATAAACTGCTGGCCGCCAATCGCAGTGAAATCACCATCCGCATCTTTCGCGCCGGCACTGAACTCGACCTCCGCACGGTCGCCATTTACGCCCAGGAAGACCGCTTCTGCCTGCACCGCTTCAAGGCGGACGAAGCCTACCTCGTCGGCCAGGGCAAGGGTCCGGTCGCCGCGTATCTCGACATCGAAAGCATTGTCACACTCGCAAAGGAAAAAGGCGTCGATGCGATTCATCCCGGCTACGGTTTCCTTTCTGAGAACGCACAGTTTGCCCGCGCCTGCGCCAAGGCCGGCATCACGTTTGTCGGACCGCGCGCGGATCTGCTCGAGATGATGGGCGACAAAACCGCCGCGCGCGCCCTCGCCCAGCGGATCAATGTCCCGGTGCTGCCCGGCAACGAGGAAGCCATTCTGGATCGCAGCGAAGCCCTGAAAGCCGCCAGGGAAATCGGTTTCCCGCTGATCATCAAGGCGGCGTTCGGCGGTGGCGGTCGCGGCATGCGTGTGGTTCACAAGGCGGCGGATCTCGCCGGCCTGCTCGACGAAGCGCAGTCGGAGGCTGAACGCGCTTTCGGCAATCCCGCCGTCTTCCTGGAAAAATACATTCCTCACGCCAAGCACATCGAGGTGCAGATTCTCGGCGATCAACACGGCAATGTGATTCACCTGCATGAACGCGATTGCTCGGTGCAACGCCGGCACGATCGAATTTCTCTACAATCTCGACACGAAGGAATGGTTCTTCATCGAGATGAATCCGCGCATTCAGGTCGAGCACACGGTCACCGAAGTCGTCACCGGCCTCGACCTCGTTCGCGCGCAGATTTTGATCGCCCAGGGCTATCCGCTGCACGGTCCGGAAGT
>JBQCEJ010000272.1:0-15711 GCA_051960355.1 Verrucomicrobiota bacterium
TTGGATTGGCTTCAGCGCGGATAACCGCGTCACGCACAATGAAATTGCGGACTTGTTTTACACCGGCATCAGCGTGGGCTGGCGTTGGGGTTATGCGGAAAGCAACTGCAAGCGAAACGATATTTCCTTCAATCACGTTCATCACCTGGGCTGGGGTTTGTTGAGCGACATGGGCGGCATCTACACGCTCGGCCCGTCCGAAGGCACAACCGTTCGCAACAATGTTTTCCACGATATTTACTCTCATGCCTACGGCGGTTGGGGACTCTACACAGACGAAGGCAGCAGCGGCATTCTGTTCGAGAACAATCTCGTTTACGACACTAAGACCGGCAGCTTTCACCAGCATTACGGGCGCGAAAACATAGTGCGGAACAACATCCTCGCGAACAGCCGCGAGCATCAACTCCAGGTCACGCGGGTGGAAAATCATCTCTCGTTCACGTTCGAGAACAACATCGTCTTTTGGACAAACGACAGTCCAACTCTCGCGGGTCCGTGGGAACAGAATCGGCAACTGACCCGCAGCAACTGCTATTGGAACGCCAGCGGCGCGCCTGTCACGTTTGCCCGCAAATCATTCGCCGCCTGGCAAAACACTCCGGTGCCGCCGCCCGTTGTGACGAACGGTTCAACTGCCCTGCCTGACTGGGCTGGGCAAGGTCGCGAGCGCGGCAGCATCATTGCCGACCCGCTCTTCGTGGATTCGGCGCGCCACGATTTTCGGCTCCAGCCCAATTCCCCCGCGTTGAAGCTGGGTTTCAAGCCCTTTGATTTTACCCAAGCCGGCGTTTACGGCGATGCGGCCTGGGTGGCGCGAGCGAAGAGCGCAAAATATCCGGCGTTGGAAATTGCGCCCGAACCTCCACCGTCACCCGTTCACTTGAATTTCGAACGTGACGTCGTCGGCAAACGGCCGCGCGGACTGGAATTGTACGTTGAAGAAAAAGGCGATTCGATTCGCGTCACCGATGAAACGGCCGCCAGTGGTCGCAACAGTTTGAAGATCACCGACACCTCCGGCCTGGCGCAGAGCTGGAAGCCGCATCTGTGCACCACCACCCAGCTGACGACTGGCGAGGTGCGCAACTGCTTCGCGGTGCGAATCGAGCCCGGCGCTTTTCTGACGTTTGAATGGCGAGACTGGACGGGCGAAAATTATCACGCGGGACCGGCGTTCAGCATTCGCGATCGCAAACTGCGCATTGGCGGCGACGACGATGTGCTCGAACTGCCAGAAGATCGCTGGATGAACTTTGAAATCACCTCCACGCTCGGCGGTTCAAAGAAGCCGAAGTGGACACTCACCGTCACACTTCCAGGCCAGGCGGCGCGGCAATTCAAAAATCTCAACTACGCCGATCCCAAATTCAAAGCGCTCACCTGGATTGGCTTCACCAGCAACGCCGACGCCGCTTCCGTGTTTTATCTGGACGATCTGGCGCTCGAAGTGAAATGACGGCGCAGTTTCTCGCTCTTGAACTGAATTGGCGTCATTTCCAGTTGCATCACTGCCGGTTTTCACCATCTTGGTAAATTCCAAATTATGGCTGAGAACGCGAAAAACAATTACGACGAGAGCAAAATCAAGACGCTGTCCTCGCTGGAGCACATCCGGCTGCGCACGGGCATGTACATTGGCCGCATCGGCAATGGCACCCATCCGGACGACGGCTGTTACGTGCTCGTCAAGGAAGTCCTGGATAACGCGATCGACGAATACATCATGGGCCACGGCAAAGAGGTCCAGCTCAACGTGGATGGCAATCGCGTTTCCGTCCGGGATTTCGGCCGCGGCATTCCGCTGGGCAAAGTCGTGGATTGCGTTTCCAAGATCAACACGGGCGCGAAATACAACGACGATGTTTTTCAGTTCAGCGTCGGCTTGAACGGTGTCGGCACCAAGGCGGTGAACGCACTTTCCAAAGTGTTCGTCGTGCGCAGCCATCGCGACGGAGAATGTGCCGAAGCGCAGTTCAAGCAGGGCAAGCTGAAGAAGGAAGACAAAGGCAAGACGACGGAACCGAACGGCACCTACGTCGAATTCGAAGCCGATCCGGAAATTTTCAAGGACAGCGAATTTCGCCTCGAATACATCGAGCGACGGATGCGCCATTACAGTTATCTCAACACCGGGCTGAAGCTCGTGCTCAAAACGCCGGGCGCGGAGCCGAAAGTGTTTCAATCGCGGCTCGGCCTGATGGATCTGGTGATGGAAGATCTCTAAGCCGACGGCGCGGAACCGCTCTATCCCCCGCTGCATTACTCCAGCAAGACGTTGGAATTCTGCTTCACGCACAGCAACAGCCGCTACGGCGAGACGTTTTATTCGTTCGTGAACGGCCAATACACCAGCGACGGCGGCACGCATCTCAGCGCCTTTCGTGAAGGCCTCCTCAAAGCTGTCAACGAATACGGCAACGCCAAATACGAAGGCGATGACGTCCGCGAAGCGATGGTCGGCGCGGTTTCCATTCGCCTGAAGGATCCGGTGTTTGAATCGCAGACCAAGAACAAGCTCGGCAACACGGAAATCCGCACGGAACTGGTCAACAGCGTGCGCCAGGAGCTGTTGCACTTCTTCAATCGCAACAAGACCATTGCCGACAAGATCATGGCCAAAGCCGAAGACACGCGGCAGTTGCGCAAGGAACTGCAGGACGTGAAAAAGCTCGCGCGCGAACGCGCCAAGGCGATCACCATGCGCATTCCGCAGCTCAAGGATTGCAAAAATCACCTGGATAAAAAACGCGACAAAGGCAAGGGCACGATGGTCTTCATCTGCGAAGGTCAATCCGCCGCCGGCTCCATCACGAGTTGTCGCGACGTGAATAACCAGGCCGTGTTCGTCCTCAAAGGCAAACCGCTCAACGTGTGGGATCTCAAGCGCGACGTCGTTTACAAGAACGATGAAATGTACAATCTCATGCAGGCGCTGAACATCGAGGACAACTTTGAAGGCCTGCGTTACGACAAGGTCATTCTCGCCACCGACGCCGACGTGGACGGATTGCACATCCGCAATCTGATGATCACTTATTTCTTCCGCTTCTTCGATCAACTGGTGCATGACGGTCATCTCTACGTTTTGGAGACGCCGCTCTTCCGCGTGCGCAACAAGGACAAGACGATTTACTGCTACAGCGAAGACGAGCGCGAACAGGCGATCAAGGAGCTGGGCGGCAAACCTGAGATCACGCGCTTCAAAGGTTTGGGAGAAATTTCGCCCGCAGAGTTCAAGCAATTCATCGGCAAAGAAATGCGCGCGAACCGGGTCGAACACGCCTCCAAGACTGAAGCTTCAGGCATCCTGACCTTCTACATGGGCAAGAACACGCCTGAGCGCAAAGATTACATCATGGGCAATCTGGTGGTGCCGGTGGAGGATTGAACCCGCCCCAGTTTCACACCAGAGTGAACGCACTTGAGCGGAAAGCCGCGCTTCCCGCTGATTCTCGGAATTGTGCCGCTCCGTTTCCTCTCCAGACGAGAGACGGAGGGAATAGCCTTGACCGGAAGGGTGGTTTCGCAGAAGTACCGTGAATTCCTTTATGAACGTCCGTCATCTGATCTCTAAAAGCTGTTTGCAATTCGCGTTCCGGTCGTTCGTTGCGATGGGAGCCGCCAGCGTGTGCCTCGAGAGCTTTGCCCAGACAACTCTCCAGACCCGACTCGTACCGGCCGTCCTCATCAACGGTCCGCTTGGCTCAGTGGAACAGGTGCAATACTCGACGAATCTCGCCGACCCAAATGCGTGGACCCCGCTTTCGAATGTTCGGATGGATACAACGCCGAAGCCGTTCTATGACGAAACGGCGCATGGCGAGACGCGCTTTTATCGCACCCGGCTGATTGAACTGGCCGATCGCAACCTGGTGTGGATTCCGCCCGGCACCTTCCTGATGGGCAGCCCCACGAATGAGCCCGGGCATGTATCCGTCGCCTCGTTGGGAGTCGGCGCCGAAGGGCCCCAGACGGTCGTGACGTTGACGAAAGGATTTTTCATGGGCCGTTTCGAAGTCAACAATTCCGAGTGGCTGGCCTACATGACGAATGCTCCGTCCGGCGGAGACACGGACACAAACAGCAATCCGTCCACATACTACCAACGTCCGGCGAGCCTCGGAAACCTGATCGGCTCGATCTACTCGCTGGCCACGAACTATTGCGCCTTGCGAACGGCGGCAGAACTGCAAAACGGCCTGATCCCGCCGGGCTGGTATTATCGTCTGCCGACCGACGCCTAATGGGAATACGCCTGCCTCGCCGGAACGACCACTCCCGTCGCGATTGGTAATGGACTTGAACTGCGGAACGACGTTCTCCGGCAGGATGCCGCGTTCAATGGAGCCAATCCCTATCCCACCAACCTGGTGGCGGTCGAGCCAATCTCCTTTCCAAATCTTACCTTCCGTCCGCCAGTGGGCAGCTATGCGCCAAATGGCTTCGGCCTTTATGACATGCATGGCAGCGTCCAGGAACTCTGCTGGGATTGCCTGGGGGACAATCTTCCCGGCGGCTCGGTGACCAACCTGATTGGCGAGGATCCGGTCGCGATCGCCAAACTCGTCGGCCGCGGCGGCAGCGCGGATTTGGCCGGCACGGATTGCCGTTCGGCCAGCCGCAGGTTCAACCCTTCGGTCACTTCCCAGAGCCGAACGGGCCTTCGCGTCGTGCTGATCCCGACGGAAGAACCGTAATGGCCCAGCTCGCTCCGCTGTGCTGCAGGCGCTGCCGGAACGAACGCTTTGATTCCAATCACCAACCGGATATAGCATAGCGCATAAAGCTTCAAAACCTCCTCCCGTTTGTTTTTGCCGGCTCGGTATTCATCGCGCTGCCAGCGACTGCGAAGCCTCTAGTCCTGCCCGGTGTCGACACGGCCATGGAGCAATGATTGCTAAGAACGAAATTGCCGGTTACCAAGCCGATCACCGGCACGGCGGTGTTGATGCTTCAGGATGAGGAAAAACTGAAGGTCACCGATCCGGTCGCCAAATATTTGCCCGAGCTCGCTCAGCTCAAAACGCCTTCCGGCAAACCGGGCGGCTTTTTCCAAAACGAAACTTTCGGCCAGCACAGCACGAACTACAGCTGGCGCATTGGCACCTGCGTGCTGAAAGCACCGCATGAAGGCGTGCCCGCCATGCTCTCGCCAGGAAGCTTCGGTCACGGCGGCGCTTGGGGAACACAGGCCTGGGTTAATCCCGTCAAGGGCGTCGCTTACGTGCTGATGGTGCAACGTTCGAACTTCCCGAACAGCGACGCCAGCGAAGTTCGCCGTGCCTTCCAGCAAGCCGCCGCCGACGCGCTCGCCAACCGGCAAGTTTTCCGGAAACGCACCGCCAGAAATCCGGAATCGAAGCCAGCTGATCCAGAACGATTCCGCCCCATCGACAGCGCAGTCACGCTACGTCACCAAAAAGTTCGGCGAGAGCCGAATAATTTCTTTTGTGTCTGCACCCGTTTGCGGCATTTTATCCGTCGCGAATCAAGCCATGTCAAAGAATCGATCGAAAGAAACGAAGCAGCCGGATTTGCCGATGGACAATGCCAAGGCCAACGGCAACGCCAAGCCCGATGCCCACGGCAACGGCCACGCGGAAATCGTGGCGGAAACCGTGCCCGCAAATCTCGTGCATCATCCGTTCGATCCCGCGAAGATCGAACTGCCGCTGCATCGCCGGGTCAACACCAGCTTTCTGGAATACGCCAGCTACGTCATTCGGGATCGCGCGATTCCGCATCTGGCGGACGGCTTGAAGCCGGTGCAACGCCGCATTCTCTGGGCGCTGCATGAGAAGGACGACGGGCGCTTCATCAAGGTCGCCAATGTGGTCGGTCACGCGATGCAATATCATCCGCACGGCGACGCTTCGATCTCCGACGCGATCGTGGTGCTGGCCAACAAGCGTTACCTGATTGAGGGCCAGGGAAATTTCGGGAATGTCTTCACCGGCGATCCCGCGGCGGCTTCTCGTTACATCGAAGCCCGGCTGACCGAACTGGCGCGCAACGAACTGTTCAACGACGAGATCACCGAATTTGTTCCGAGCTATGATGGCCGCAACAAGGAACCAGTCACCCTGCCCTGCAAGCTACCGCTGACCTTGATGCTCGGCGCGGAAGGCATCGCGGTCGGTTTGTCCGCGCGCATTCTACCGCACAACTTTCCCGAACTGCTCGAAGCGCAAATCGCCATTCTCAAGAAACAGCCGTTTAAGTGCCTGCCCGATTTCGTCACGGGCGGCCTGATGGACGCGCGGGATTATCAGGATGGAAAAGGCAGCGTCAAAATCCGCGCCAAGATCAAGGTCAAGGACGAGTCCACGGTCGTGATCAAAGAAATCCCGCCGACGACCACGACGGATTCGCTGATCGCTTCGATCGAAGATGCGACGCGCAAGGGCAAGTTGAAGGTCAAATCGATCAACGATTTCACGTCGGAAGATGTGGAAATCGAGATTCGCTGTCCGCAAGGCGTCGATGCCGAAAAACTGGTAGACGCGCTCTACGCGTTCACCGATTGCGAAGTTTCGATTTCCAGCCGCATTGTCGTGATCAAGGACAACCGTCCGGTCGAAATGACCGTTTCGGAAATCCTGCGCGAGAACACCGACCAGCTTGTGGCGCTGCTCAAGCGCGAACTGGAGTTGAAGCTCAAGCAACTCGAAGACGAACTGCATTTCCGCACGTTGGAACGCATCTTCATTGAAGAGCGCATCTACAAAAAGATCGAACAGTGCAAAACCAACGACGCAGTTCTCGCGGCGGTGCACGAAGGCTTCCAGCCGTTTCGCAAGCAGATGTATCGCGACCTCTCCAATGCGGATGTCGAGAAGCTGCTCAGCGTGCGCATCCGCCGCATTTCGCTCTTCGACATCAACAAGCACCGCGAAGAAACCGACAAGGTCAAAGCCGAACTGGAAGAAACGCGCAAGCATTTGAAGAACCTCGTCAAATACGCGATCGGCCACTTGGAAGCATTGCTGGAAAAATACGGCCCACAATATCCCCGGCTGACCACCAAATCCGCCCGGCACGAAGAAGTGGATGCAAAAGCGGTGGCGTTCAAGGCGTTCAAGGTTTCTTACGATCGCGAGAGCGGTTATGTGGGCTACAAAGTGAACGGCGAGGAATTCAAGCTGGACTGCACGAAGTTCGACAAGCTGTTGATGGTTTTCAAAGACGGCACGTACAAGGTCATTGAACTCCCGGAGAAGATGTTCGTCGGACCGGAACTGTTTTACTGCGGCCTGCCGGATCGCGAACGAGTCTTCACCTGTGCTTACACGGATCGCAACGCCAGTTATCTGAAGCGCTTCAAATTTGGCGGCACGATCCTGAACAAGGTTTACTCCTGCATCCCGGAGAAATCGCGAATCCTGTTCTTTGAACCGGAAACGCCGAAGCTGCTTTACGTGCGCTATAAACCTGCGCCGCACCAGAAGATCAGCCAGCAGACCTGCGATCCGAGCGAAATCGAAGTGAAAAGCCCGAAGACATTGGGCCGCCAGCTTTCGATCAAGGATATCAGCTCCGTCACAGCGCAACCGACGCGAGGTTGGGACGACAAAGCGCCCACCACGAAGCTGATGTTCACCTGATCGGATTTGCAGCTTTTCAGAACGGGCCGAGCGCGTTAAAGCTGTTCGGGTCCGATCGAACGGGGTGGAGAACAAATGTTCTCCGATTGCATTATTTGCCGGGCGCCAATGCGCCCGGAGATCGCCCGAGCGTGACGACAACGAGTAAGACCAAGCTCATGATGAAGGGTTTGAAGATCAAACCCGCCGAGTCCCGACTTAGCTACGAATCCCCCTAAAAACTATGGCCAGCATCAGTTCCAGCGCGCGACCAGCCTCCACCGACAATCCAGCCAGCGGCCAGACCTATCGCGGGCCGTTCGCAGTCATGACCACACTGTTTTTCATGTGGGGCTTCATGACGGTCTTCAATGATATCCTCATCCCGCGTTTCAAGGAGGCTTTCACGCTTGATTACTTCCACGCGATGCTGGTGCAACTCGCCTTCTTTGGCGCGTACTTTGTCGGCTCGGTGCTCTATTTCGTGATCTCGTGGAAATTTGGCGATCCCATTGCCCGGATCGGTTACAAAAACGGCGTGGTCATCGGCCTGCTGACGGCCGCGACCGGCAGCGCCCTGTTCTGGCCCGCAGCCAACATGCTTTCGTATCCGTTATTCCTGCTTTCGCTGTTCGTCGTTGGTTGCGGCTTTGCCATGCTCCAGATCGCCGCCAATCCTTACGTCACCATTCTCGGGCCGGAGAAAACCGCTTCGTCCCGCCTGAATCTGGCTCAAGGCTTCAACTCCATCGGCACGACCATCGGCCCGATCATCGGCGGCTATTTGATCTTCCATTATTTTGCCAAAGCGGGCGCGCACGGCGCCGAGTCGGTCAAGGTTCCTTATCTGGCCTTTTGCATTATCTTCCTGCTGCTGGCTGTCGCGTTCTACTTCATCCGCCTGCCACACATCGGGGAAGGCCACATTGAACCTGGCGCGGGCGCGTTGAAATATCCCCATGTCGTGCTCGGAGTCCTCGCGATTTTTATGTATGTGGGCGGCGAAGTTTCCGTCGGCAGCGCGATCATCAGTTTCCTGGGGCAACCGAACGTCGGCGGCCTTTCCGCGCTTGATGCGAGCAAATATGTTTCCATCTACTGGGGCGGCCTGATGATTGGCCGGTTCATGGGCGCGGTGGAATTGAGCGAAATGCAGCGGTCCAAAAAACAACTGTTGCTCGTCACGATTCCGCTCCTGGCATTTCTGTTGTTGTGGATCGCCATCAGTGCGCCGCTCGACGCGATGCGCGGCGGCTTCCATGGTTCAGTGCTCACGTTGTGGCGCGAGCAGTTTCTGAACAACTGGCCGCTCTTTCGCAGTTACCTTCCCTTTGTCGGGTTGTGCTGGCTGCTGTTTCAATTTGGAAAATCGCTGGCCGGACGAACGCTGGCAATTTTTTCCGCCACGGTATTCGCACTGTTGCTGACAGCCATCCTGGTCGGCGGCCAGGTGGCGATTTGGTGCGTCGTTTCGGTGGGACTGTTCACCTCGATTGGCTGGTCCAACACGTTCTCGCTGGCGCTGGCGGGCACCGGCATTTACAAGAGCCAGGTTTCGTCGCTGCTGGTGATGGCAATTCTGGGCGGCGCGGTGTTGCCGCCGTTGCAAGGCAAGGTTGCTGACCTGACCGGAAATCTGCAGGCGTCGTTTGTCGTGCCCCTGATTGCCTATGCGTATGTCTGCTTCTACGGCTTGAAAGGACACAAGATCGGGCGCAAGCAGGATGAACTTGACACGAAAGAGTCAAACTCGGAACCCTCCGCGAAATAGCGGGCTTGGAGGCGCGAGCAATCTGGCTCAAACCCGAGTTCTCCAGCGAACCGCATTGGAAAAACGCTCAGTCAAAACATCACCAAACTCGATGCATACCCCAGCTCAAACGCGTTACGCGTCACCGGAATTTTACCGTCGCTGCGGCCGATCCGGCATCAGGCTGCCACTGATTTCACTGGGTTTGTGGCACAACTTTGGCGCGAAGGATTCGTTTGAAAACGCGCGCGCCATTGCCTGTCGCGCGTTTGATCTGGGCATCACCCATTTCGACCTCGCAAACAACTACGGTCCACCGGACGGTTCAGCCGAAGAAACCTTTGGCCGTATCCTGCGCGAAGATCTCGGGCCGTGGCGCGACGAACTGATCATCAGCACCAAGGCGGGTTACTACATGTGGCCGGGGCCTTACGGCGAATGGGGCTCGCGCAAATATCTGCTCTCCTCACTCGATCAGTCGCTGCGCCGCCTGGGACTGGAATACGTCGATATTTTCTATTCGCATCGTCCCGATCCGGACACGCCGCTGGAAGAAACCATGGGCGCGCTGGCGCAGGCGGTTCGCAGCGGCAAGGCGCTCTACGCCGGCCTTTCCAATTATCCACCCGCCGAAACAGCGCGCGCCGCACAATTGCTTCGCGAACTGGGCACGCCGTGTTTGATTCATCAACCGCGCTACAGCATGTTCGACCGCTGGGTTGAACCGGAATTGCTGGCGACTTTGGAAAAGGAAGGTATCGGGGCCATTGTGTTCTCGCCGCTGGCCAAAGGCTTGTTGACCGACCGCTATTTCAACGGCGTTCCATCCGATTCCCGCGCGAGTCGCGACACCCGTTTTCTCCGTCCGGAACACATCACCGATGCCGTGCTGGCCAAGACGAAAAAGCTCAACGACCTCGCCCAAACCCGCGGCCAATCTCTCGCGCAACTGGCGCTGGCGTGGGTGTTGCGGCATCCGATTGTGACCAGCGCGCTTATTGGCGCCAGTCGCGTCAGCCAGGTGGAGGATTGCGTGGGAGCGACCCGCAATCTGTCTTTCACTTCGGAAGAGTTGACTCAGATCGAAACGATTCTCGCCGAAGCGTAAGCGCAAACCGGCGGCGCAATTGAACTACTCAAGTTCAATTCCGACCGGGCAATGATCGGAATCGGGCACGTCTTTTTGAATGAAAGCGCGTTTGAGTCGCGGGCGCAGCGCGGCGCTGATCAGGAAATAATCCAAACGCCAGCCGATGTTCCGGGCGCGGGCGCCACTCATCGGACTCCACCAGGAGTAATGTCCCCCGCCCTTTTCAAATTCGCGGAACGTGTCGACAAAACCGGCGTTCACAAACGCACTGAAGCCGGCGCGTTCCTCGGGCGTGAAGCCGTGGTTGCGCTCGTTGGCCTTGGGATTCGCCAGATCAATCTCCGTATGCGCGACGTTCAAGTCGCCGCAAAAAATCACCGGCTTTTTTGTTTCCAACTGCTTCAGGTACGCCAGGAAATCACGATCCCATCGCTGCCGATACGACAGGCGGGCGAGATCGCGGTTGGAATTGGGAACGTAATCGTTGATCAGAAAAAAGTCCGCAAACTCCGCCATCAACACACGTCCTTCCTGATCGTGTTCTGGAATCGCAATGTGCGGCACCACCTGAATCGGCCGTGTCCGGGTAAAGATCGCCACACCGGAATAGCCCTTCTTCTCCGCGCAATTCCAATAGGTTGTATAGCTCGCTGGCCAGAGCTGCTCGACATCTTCCGGACGGCATTTGGTTTCCTGAAGACAAAGGATGTCGGGTTGCTCGCGGTCGAGATAATTCAGAAAGCTTTTGCGCAAGACCGAGCGCAGGCCATTCACGTTCCAGGAAATGAGTTTCACGCGGGAACAATAAGCAAATGAGCCGGGAATTTCTAACAAGTTCTGTAACCCAAATTGAACGTGGCCGTCTGGACTATTTCAACATGAGCAACTTATCCCGCGCCTTCAACCGCCGCACTTTCATCAAGAGCACTCTCCTGGCCGGCACCGCGCCGCTGATTCTTCCTTCCGGATTGTGGGCGGCGGACAAACCCAGTAATCGGCGGACGCTCGGCTTCATCGGCACGGGCACGCAAGGTATGGGACTGATGCGCAATTTTTTGCCGCGCAATGACGTGCAGGTGCTGGCCGTTTCGGATGTGGACACCACCCGGCGCAAGAACGCGCAGGCGAAAGTGACCGCCGCCTACACCGGAGCCGCTGCCGCCGGAACTTACAAAGGCTGCGCCGAATACAATGATTTCCGCGAACTGCTTGGACGGAAGGACATCGATGCGGTTGTCATCGCCACGCCCGATCACTGGCATGCGTTGATCGCGATTGCCGCGGCCAACGCGGGCAAGGACATCTATTGCGAGAAGCCGATGAGCCACACCATTCTCGAAGGGCGCGCGATGGTGAATGCGGTTCGTTCCAACAAACGCATTCTTCAAGTCGGTTCCATGCAACGGTCCTCGGCCGAATTCCGTGCCGCATGCGAACTGGTGCGCAATGGCGTGCTTGGAACGATCAGCAAAGTGGATGTCGCGGTGAGCGGACCGGCGGTTCCTTGCGATCTGCCCGAGCAACCGGCTGAACCGGGCTTAGACTGGAACATGTGGCTCGGGCCGGCGCCGATGCGCCCGTACAATGCAGTTCTCAGCCCGCGCGGCGTGCACAAGGGTTTTCCCGCCTGGCGTCATTATCGCGAATACGGCGGCGGCGGTGTGTGCGATTGGGGCGCGCATCATCTGGACATTGTCCAGTGGGCTTTTGGTTTGGATGACAGCGGCCCCGTCGAGATTCTTCCGCCGGAATCGCCCCACGCCATTTCCGGCGGTCGCATCCGTTACGCCAACGGCACGGAAGTCACTCACCAAACCGGAAACGGCATCACCTTTTACGGTGACAAAGGCAAACTTTACGTCAACCGCGGGAAGTTCAAGCTGGAGATGGACGGCCAGGTCAAAGCCGAAAACCTCGACAGCTACGTCAATGTTTTGAAGGAGTTGCTCCCACCCAACGCCATCCGCCTCTATCGCAGCACCAACCATCTCAGCGATTGGCTCACAAGCATGGAAACGCGGAAACTGCCGATCTGCGATGTGGAAACCGGCCAGCGCTCCGCCACCGTGTGCAACCTGCTCAACCTCGCGTATTATCACGGTAAGGTGATCAAGTGGGATCCCAAGAAGGAACAGTTTGCCGATGGAACCGGCGATGCCCAATGGCTCACCCGAGTGTACCGCGAACCTTGGAAACTCGCCTGACCTGAAGCAACGCGAGCGCAAAAGCGCCTGGTCGGCGGCGTTCATCCGTCGTGAAACTGAACTTGGCTTCGGGCGATTCCGCTGAGCTATTTCCGAGCTTCGCCGCGCGTCGTGATCATCACCACCGTGTCGGCTGGATGCGCCGTGCGGTTCAATCCCGTGATGTGCAGCGAGCCGTCCTCCGCGCTGGTGTATCTCAGTTTCTTGCCTGTAAACAGATCGGTGCAGCCGGTCACGGTTTCTGGAATCGCGGGAGTCGTGAATTCCGTGCCGACGTAGCCGGGTTCAAGGTGCACAAAATATTTTCCCGGCTTGTAAGTGAATCCGTATTGGCCATCCACCGGATTCCACGGCCCGCCCCGCGTGCCATAAATGCTGTCGCCCACCTTTTTCAACCATGCTCCGACGCGGCGAGTCAACGCGGCGTGACTCTCGGGGATGTTTCCGTGCCGGTCCGGACCGAAGTTGAGCAGCATGTTGCCATTGCGCACCACCACATCGACAAGGTTCGTCACGATCTCGTCGTAGGACATGAGCCGTTGCCGCTCGTTGTAGCCCCAGGAGGACTTGTTCAGGTTCAGGCATTTTTCCCAGTAATAGGAACGCACCGGGCCAGTCACGGGTTTGCTCCCTTCGTCCACGGCAAAATCACCGATCCAGCCGGAGCGATTATTGCAGACCACATTCGGCGAGTACTTGCGCGCGATGCCCATCAAGCCAAGCGCGCGACCCGACGAGTCGAAATCACTGTATTCATCCGGCACCGGCCAGGCGTTCGCCGGATCGCGATACTTGCCCGGTTCCCAGAAATACGCCGCGTCGCGGTCGGGACCTTTCTGAGCGAGCCAGCCGCCGTCCCAGAACACATAATCGAACGGGCCGTAATTTCGGAACAGCGTGCGCACCTCTTCATACGTTTCCTCCTTCATCAACCGGGCGTTTTCTTTGTGCGCCGGATCGGTCTGGTAATGCCATTTGTTCGGCTGGCAATTGGTTCCCGTGACATCGTAGTAACCGGGATAACGCCAATCGATCGGTGAAAAATAAAGCCCGACGCGCAACCCCGCCTTGCGACACGCCTTCACGTATTCGGCGTAGAGATCGCGATGCAGGGTTTGAACGCTGGTGAAGGCGTTGGTGTGCTGGCTGTCAAACAGCGCAAAGCCGTCGTGATGCCGCGCCGTCAGGCACATGTATTTCATGCCGGAATCCTTCGCGATCTTGGCCCACTCGGCGGGATTGTAATCCTTCGCGTCGAAGTAAACGCCGTCGCCCTGGTCGTACGCGTATTTGCGATAGGTTTCCGGGGCCATCGCAGTTTTTTCCATGAACCATTCGCCCTTGGCTGGTACGGCGTAGAGGCCCCAATGCAGGAACATTCCAAACTTGGCA
The DNA here is from genome assembly GCA_051960355.1 of Verrucomicrobiota bacterium. Taxonomy (GTDB): domain Bacteria; phylum Verrucomicrobiota; class Verrucomicrobiia; order Limisphaerales; family DASXHY01; genus DASXHY01. The sequence continues at coordinate 14,023 of JBQCEJ010000272.1, forward strand.
TCCATGAACCAGCCCATCTCAGCGTCGTCCTGTTGAGTGATTCCAAAGTCGTTGGTCACCGGACGCGCTTTGGCGATTCCGACCGTTGCAGCCAAAACAAGAGTCACAGCGGACAGGGTTGAAAGAGTTTTTCTAAGCATGATTAAAATCGGTTCAATGGACCACCACTCCGCAGCGGCAAAACGCCGCAATGCAGTGGAAAACTTTCGGAAACGTGGCGGAGCTGCATCAGCAAACAAAAGCGGTTGAACTCACTTAGTCCGCGCCGTTGCGCCTCGGAGCGACGCACTGGCGTCGGGCGACACCTCGACCGCGCCCAGATCGGGCCGTCCGAAGATTTTGTTGCCGAGAATGTCGTGGTCAAGGTCCAGTCCGGCAGTCAAGCCCACCGTGTCATTGGGAATTTTGGGGATGCGAATGCCCCGATTCCGAACGAGGGACGCATTTTGCGGCGCGTAGTCCTCCAGCCGCAAACCGCCGGCATTGCGGAAATCGGGATTGCCAATGATGGGCGCTTGATCCTGGATCATGACTTCTTTCGGCCAGTTGGCGGCCTGCAAGTAGAGGTTGTTTTCAAAGACAACATTCCGCAGCGAGGTCACCCTGCCATCGTCGGGACGGGACTGATCGCCTTTCACCAGCTGGCTGCGGCCTTTGAGATAGAAAATGTTGTTGGCGATCAACACTCCTTCCGAGGTCGGCGAGACGGCGATTTTTGCCACGTGCTCGGCGCTGACGTAAATCGTGTTGTTGTAGAAGTAACTGTTGTACGGACCACTTCGCGGGCTTTTGTTTCCGGTGTAGCCGCTGAGCCAAAAGGTTTTCCCTTCCTGCATCGCGCCGTTCTCGCCTTTCACCCGGGAACCGTCATTGATGCTCACGTTGTAGCGATAGGCGTTGTTGTAATTGTTCCCAAGAATCTCACAGAAACCGCCAGCGTTGTTGGCGCTGAGGTTGTATTGCACCACGACATTGCGGCAGTTGTAATCGATGTGAACTCCGGCGGAATCGCCCGGTCCATTGGCATTCAGAAACTGGCTTTTCTCGATGATGATGTCGCTCGAGGTCCACGTCCAAAGCCCGCTTCCTCGGCCCCAGTTGCGGGTGTCATTCGTGCTGCCGGAGCCGTTGACGTAAAGCCCGCTGAAATGACCGCCGCGCACGCCGGACATCTGCATGCCTGGGCCGCCCGAGTGCAAAACGCGCACGCGCTCAACGTTCACCTGCTGGATGCCATTGCTCGGCGCGGTGAACTTGAGGCCTGTGTGATTCACATTCTCGATCACGGAATCCAGAACGGAGATGTCGCGCATTTGCGCACTCGCAGTGGTAACCATGAAACGGATTCCCCAGCCGTAGCCGACCGTTCCGTTGGCGGTATTCACATCTTCCTTGGGCCGGACGAAACCCGGTTCGTTAAGCGAGACTTCCTTCACCAACAGGTTGGTCAGCTGCAAGTCTTCGTAATGGCCGGGTGCGTCCGCGTCGATCAGAACGCCGCAACGCATGTCCGACTGAGCCTGTCCGCTGTGCCATCCACCGCCATCCGCCGTGACCACCAGGTCAGCGATTCGGATGTGACGACTGTTGCTGAGATGCACCGCCGCAAGGAATCCTTTGGCATCAATGGTCGCGCGCGCTTCACCCGCGCTTCCCGACGCTGCATAACTGGAAAAAACAATCGGCGCT
>JBQCEJ010000273.1:0-8451 GCA_051960355.1 Verrucomicrobiota bacterium
CCGCTGCACGTGCCCAACGTTGCATTGGCCGGTGTCGCAAGGATCAAAGCCTCCTGCCGGACATCGTTCAGAACGGTTCCGTTGCCCACGCCACGGTAAAACCGCACGTCATCCATATAGCCCACAAACGGACGGTTCTGGGTAAAGAGATTGCCCACGGAAACATTGAACGAACTGCCGATCGCGATCGGCCCTAACTCTGCGGCCTTGGAGCCCAACATAGAAACCGGACTCGTCTCGGAGCCGTTATAGAAGACCACGTTCGTTCCATCCCACGTCACCGCCAGAAACGTCCACTGCCCGGTTGGTTCACTGAAGTTGGGAGAACTTTGCACGGCGGAGTCATTGATCGAGAATCCCAAGGGCCCATTGTTGTTCATGAGCAAAAAGGAGTTCGGCCCAGGAACGGTCGTGGTGCTGCCCAAGCAGAACAACCGCGGCAGATAGCCGCTGCCAATCGGATGCGTCGGCTTGATCCACATCGTCATCGTGAAGTTGCTCAACGTCCCGAAATTGATGGCCGAGTTATTGGTCGCAAAAGCAGCGCCTGAGTTGTAGAGGGTTTGAGGCGCGTTCGTGAATTCAATCGCCGAAGTGAAATCCAACGCCCGACCGTGACCATAAACGCCAGATCCCTGGACGCCGTGATAATCCGTTGCGACGCCGTTGGAATTCACCAGGCTCAAACCCACACCCGCCACCGAGTCAGCCGTGGTGGTACCACTGTCATCAAAGCCGAATTTCATCTGCAACTGCATCTGCGGCACTTCCGGCGTGACTAGAGCCTCCTCGCGGACGGTCTCCACAAAATTGCTGCTTCCCACGCCTGTGTAAAACCGCACGTCATCCATCCAGCCCACAAAAGGCCGGTTCCGGGTGAAGAGATTGCCCAAGGCAAGGTTGAAGGCTGGGCCAACATTCATTGGACCAACTTCCGCCGCCGCCGAACCGCGCAGGGAAACCGCGTTGGTTTCGGAGCCGCTGTAAAACTGCACGTTGGTTCCATCCCAAGCGACCGCGATGAACAACCACTGGTTGGTCGGCTCAGGGAAATTTTGGGAGTTCTTCCCGACGGTAGTGTTGATGTACATCGCCAAAGGCCCGAGGTTGTTCATCAGAACGGTTGTATTGGTGCCCGGGACCGTGGTGGTGTTTCCAAAACAAAAGAGTCGCGGCAAATAGGCTCCGCCCATCGCGAGAGTCGGCTTGATCCACATGGTCATGGTGAAGTTGGTCAACGTTCCGAAATTGATGCTTGAATTGTTCGTAGTGAAGGCCAATGGCGAATTTGCCCCGGAAGCGCTGGAAGTGAAGTTCAACGCTTTGCCGTTGCCAAAGACACCGGAACCATCGACGCCGTGATAATCGGCGGGGCTGCCGCTGCCATTGACCAGTTTGAGAGTGGCACCCACGACTGAATCCACCGTGTTCGTTCCGGTGTCTTCAAACCCAAACTGAAACCGCAAAGTCTGGCCCGTTACCGGTGCAACGCCTGCAAGCAAGCAAAGAAATACAATCAGCGACCACAAGGTCGTTCCAAACAGTTGATTAAGCATTTTCGGGGTTTTCATAGGTTTCGGATTTGATCTGTATGACATTTTTCGTTTATGCGCTCGCCTTTGTCGTTCACCCGATTGGGTGAATCGATGCAGGCCTGCGATTTTCAAAAGCGATTTCGAAACTGGCAAATCGGCTGCCGGGATCGGAAGGTTGCCGAGTTACCGGATCTGCATTGCCGCCGAATATGGTTCCAGAACAACGTCGGGCTTTCGCTTCGCAAAACCAAAGTGATATTCGCCCGAACTCACTTCATACACTTGGAAACCAGCCGTTTCGCCCGTGTGCCGCACTCCCACGCAGGAATCAGCAGGCTGGCCGCCTTCGGTGATTCTATTCCCCGGTGCGGCAGGCACATGCACTTCCGCGATCGAGTTCGGTGGAACGACGATCTTCCACTCCACGCTGCCGCCATGCTCACTCCATTGACTGATGATTTTGCCGCGCGGGGATTCGTAAGCGAATGTGTAAGCATGCACCACCGAAGGCACCCGCGGCTTCAGGGTGAACCGCGCGAAGCCAGGGTGGTCAAGCTGCGGACTGATGCCGACCAGATCCGTGTAGAACCATTTGCCCATCTCGGTTAAGCCCTCGATCTGGGCGAAGGAATCCATCGTGCCCCAGCTCTCGCGAATGGTGTTGCCGGTCTGATTGATCATCTCCAGCAGGCTCGGATATTCCTCGCGCAAGAGCAGGCGCGCCGCTTCGTCCACGTACCCAGCCTGCGAGAGTTCATGCAGCATCGGATAGCTCAAGCGCGATCCGGTCACCTGGTGCCCATGGGTGATTGTCCGGATTTCATTCACGATCTCAGCCGCGAGGGTCTGGTCGCTCCGACGCGGCTCCATCATGAAATACATCAGACTCAGGTTTCGGCCCTGAATGGACGGCTGATCCGGCGTCCAGCGTTGTGTTTTCTCGTCGTAAAATGTGGCCTTCACACGTTGTTCAAAGGCGACCAGCAGGCGCTTCAATTCCGCCGCATCGTCCTTGCGATTCAGCTGCTCGGCCACTTCAATGGCGAGCCGGGCCACGCGAATGATGCAGCCCGACTTGAAAAAGCATCGATCAGTCAGCGCGCCGTCTTTGGTCAACTTCGCACCTGAAAGATCTCTCAGTGCAGATTCGGCGATGTGATCCGCCGAGCCGTACGTGGATTCCCAAACATTGTATTGCGAGGTTTCGCGGACGAAGTAGATCGCCCATTTCAGGAGTCGTTCAGCGGCTTGACGGTCGTTGTAGAAAGCGATCATATCCCACGGCAGGCTCCCGTAGTGCAGCGAATTGGAGATGGTGATCTCGCGCTTGGACTTGTTCTGAATGTCGCGCATTCCACAAATCATGTTCACCGGGTAACCGACGTAACTGCACATGAAATCGCTGTCATTGACGCCTTTGCACCAGAGCGGAAAAACATTCAGCCAGTAGGCGATATTCAGATCGTTCACGACCAGGTTCAGCGCATTCGGATTGCGTTCGGCGCCGTTGTTATCCTGCAACTGGGAATGGAAGTTGGCGAGAATCGTATCCTGAACGCCTTGCAGCACCCGATTCAACTGCTGGTTGTCGGTGGTCAACGATCCGATAACTTTCGGATCGGTCCGCAAATCGTAAGCCGCGATATCGCCCGGCGGCAACGGCTCGTCCAATCCCAGAATTTCCAGATAACGAAAACCCGTGTAGGTGAAGTTCGGCGTCCAGACTTCGACCGGTCGACCGGCAGATACAAACAGGTCGGTGTACGCCGCCGCGCCACCCGGCAGACGCATCGTCACACTTTTTCCGCCAGGCCGAGCCACATCCACCGTCGCCTCCATTCCAGTGGAGCCCCGGCGTTTGAATTTCAGCATGTTGGCAACCTGGTTCGTGTTCTCGAACGTATCGTAATGCGCAATCGCATAAGGCGCATCGTAAGGCCGATCATCAATCGCCTCGGCATAACGGACCACAACGCGTTGCCCCTCCTTCAAGCCGTGGAAGACGAATCTGGCTCGGCCGCCAATCATCCGCCCGAAATCATAGACGAACACCTTGGGCTTGGGCTCGGCCTGCTTTACCGGCGGAATCAGCGTGGCCATTTTCTCCGGCGGCATCGGATCGAGCGTCAATGCGCGGATCTTCGCGCCGACCTTGGCGGCGCGCGCCGGGACGAGCCCACGCGCGTTGAACCCGACAGTGCTCCAGCCTTCCGGATAAGCGCGCGCGTCATAAACTTCCCCGATCCAAAAGCCTTGCCGACGAATTGCCGGCTGGGTGCACTGCCAGTCTTCATTGGAAACAATCTTCCGCACCCGTCCGGCCCGGTCGGTCAACTCCAGCCGGGCGAGAAGGATGGGACGATCGTTGTAAGTCTCCGCGGTGTTGCCCGGCCACGCCCGCCAACGACCGTTGACCAATTCCACGCCGAGGCAATTCGTGCCCGGCTTTACCAGATCGGTGACGTCGTAAACCTGATAATAGGCATTTGCAAAAAAATGGCTGTCGCTCGGCGCCAGATCCCGATCGCCAATTTTCTTTCCGTTGAGATACGCTCGATAATAGCCGAGGCCGCAGATGTACAGCCGGGCTCTGGAAATTTCTGGTGCGTCAAACTCGCGGCGCAACATCGAGGCTGACCAGACCTTGTCTCGCAAGTTTTTGCGATAGCGTTGCATCGCATTTTCAAGTTCCTGCGGCGTCGGCTCAAACTCCGGCCTTCGCCCGTAGTAACCTCCCACTTTGTAATGCTTCAAATCCAGAATCGCGAACCGGGTCCAATCCTCGAACACGTCGTCCACCACAGGCTCCAACGGCGATTCAATCCATTTCGCGCCGTCCGCGAACCAATCGGCTAAACGAAAAATGCCGGTCTCAAAGCTGGCCGGCGGCGCGTAATCGCCAGCCTCATTGCCGTTCCACAACTTCACCGTCCAGAAGTAACGGCTCTTCGCTTGCAGCCTAAGGCCATCGGCGCAAACCAAAACGCAGTCGCCAGATTCAACTTTTTTGGAATCCCAAACATCCGCCTTCCCCTCGCCCAGCAAGGACGGATCGGTGGCCACCAGGATGCGATACGCTGTTTGCACCTGCGCCCGGGCTTCAGCCTGTGACTTCAGCTTCCACGAAAAACGCGGTGACGGAACATCCAACCCAACCGGATGCGATGCCATCTCCACGCTCAGATCAACTGCTGCTGGCGATTCCGCATTTTGTCCGGAAAGATCAAGGGGAACACAAAGGCTGAACCCACACAGCGCAACAACGACAACGAGCAGACTTAACGGCGGGACTCTTCTTTCGTGATTGACCGGTTTCATGCTGGTTCAAGATCGGATGGCGGCGCTTCAGCTTTTTTTCAACAGACATTATTGCACAATGCAAACGCGGAGCAGCAAGGAATTCTGCCATAGGAAATCACACGGAGCATCACCCATTTGGGTGAATATGCGGAACCAGTCAGTTGGGGCGATGCTGGTCAAAATGTTAAATCTCCCCGCAGACCCACTCCGCTCTTAAATCTAAACTCGTTCATCGACAATGCGTCGGATTTCAGGGACGCTACACTCCATCAAACATGAGAACCGGCAAAGAACTGATTTTAGCCACCAAGCCCTTCGCAGCTGATTCAACCCCGCGAAGCTGGTGGTATCTTCTTTCCACCGCGCTTCTCCTGATCGCTTCCGTTGCGGGCACGCTTTGGAACATTCATCTGGCGGCCAAAATCGCCTGCGGTTTTTTCACCGGCTTGTTCATCCTTCGGCTCTTCGTCATTTATCACGATCAACAGCATCACGCGATTCTTCCCAAGTCGCGCCTGGCCGAAGGGCTCATGCGCATCTTCGGCATTCTGGCGCTGAGTCCGAGCAGCATCTGGCGCAGCTCGCATAATCATCATCACAATCACAACTCGAAACTGCGCGGGTCCCATATCGGTTCCTTTCCCATCATGACCAAGGCGCAATTCGCCCGGTCTTCCCGCTCCACACGGTTGAAGTATCTGTTCATACGCCATCCGCTGACCATTCTGTTCGGGTATGTTTTCGCCTTTCTTTACGGCATGTGCCTCTATCCGTTTTTCAACAATCCGCGCGAGCATTACGATTGCCTGATCGCATTCCTCGTGCATGTCGCAATTGCCGTGGCGATCACCTACTTCTTCGGCTGGCCGGCCCTGATCCTGACGCAACTGATTCCACACTTTGTCGCCTGCGCGATCGGGACGTATCTCTTCTACGCGCAACACAACTTCCCCGGCGTTTCCTTTTACGATCGCGCGGGCTGGGCTTACGAAAAGGCTGCTTTGGAATCCTCAAGCTTCCTGAAAACCGGCCCGATCTGGGGCTGGTTCACGGCCAACATCGGCTACCATCACATTCACCATCTCAACGCCCGCATTCCGTTCTACCGCCTGCCCGAAGTCCTGCACGCCATCCCTGAGTTGAGCCAACCCAAAACCACTTCGCTCCATCCGCGCGACATTCTCCGCTGTCTGCGGTTGAAAGTCTGGGATGTGGAAGCGCAGGAGATGGTCGGTGTTCAAAATCTTTGACCGCTTTCCCGCAATCGCCGATCGTCAGTCCGCCAACTCAAACCCACGGCAGAAGGCTTCACGCTGCTGCCTGATCCTCATTCCTCATTATGTCATTCACCGCTGCACAAATTGCCCAACAACTCCGCGGTGAAGTCCTCGGAGATGGCTCGGTCGAACTCACCGGTTTTGCCGCCGCCGAAAACGCCCGCGCCGGCGATCTGACCTTCGCCGAAAAGGAAAGTTACTTCGCCGCCGCCAAAGCCAGCCAGGCTTCCGCCATTCTCGTTTCCGGCAACTTCACCTCCGCGCGCAAAGTGCTCATCCGCGTGCCCAATGCCCGGATCGCCGTCGCCCGACTGTTGCCCGTATTTTTCCCGCCGGATCAACAACCCCAAGGCATTCATCCCAGCGCGACCATTGATGCGACGGCCCAGATCGATCCCACCGCACACATCGGGCCGGGCTGCGTCGTCGGCGCCAAGGTCCGCATCGGCGCGCGTTCCGTTCTCCTAGGTGGAAATCATGTCGGCCGCAACTGTGCCATCGGCGACGACGTTTGCCTGTTTCCGAACGTCGTCATCTACCCGAATTGCCAGGTCGGCCATCGCGTCGCCATTCACGCCGGCACGGTTATCGGCTCGGACGGTTACGGCTATGTTTTCGATGAAGGCCGCCATCGCAAGATGCTTCAGGTTGGAAACGTGGTGATTCATGATGACGTGGAGATCGGCGCGAACACCGCCATTGACCGCGGTGCGCTCGGCTCCACCGTCATTGGGCAAGGCACGAAAATCGACAACCTCGTCCACATCGCGCATAACGTGGTGATCGGCCGCAATTGCCTCGTCATGGGCCAAAGCGGTTTTGCCGGCAGCACGTCGCTGGGTGATTATTGTGTGATCGCTTCGCAGGCGGGAATTGCCGGCCATTTGAAACTCGGACATCAGGCAACCGTCGGCGCCAAGTCCGGCGTCATGCGCGACATTCCCGATAAAGGCACGGTACTGGGCAGCCCTGCCGCACCTGATAAACAGGCGAAGCGACAGATGATCGCCTTACAACAATTGCCCGAACTGATCCGCCGCACTCGCGAGTTGGAAAAAGAAGTCGCGGAATTGAAAGCCAAAGCCGCTGCTTGCGAGTGAACTGCGCCGGCTTGAGAGGCGCAGGTTTTTAAACCTGCTGTATCGCCGACTTCCGAGTCGCCTTGCGTGATCCGTTCCGGATGCCGGAAAAATGCGGGCTGCGCAAAGTTCGAAGCCTTCGCTAAACCGACTTACAGCCAGCGGCCCGGCCGCACCGGGTTTCGTTGCATGGTGGCTTCGTAGAGAAATACCGCCGTCGCCGCGGCCACATTCAGCGAATTCATGTGCGAGGGCATCGGGATTTCCACCATGTCATCGCACGCCGCCAGCACCGCCGGCGTTAGTCCCGGGCCTTCCGCGCCGAACACAAGACAACAATCTCCGCGCAGGTCAGCAGCCGCCAGTTGCTTGGCGTTGCGTCGCGGATGGGCAGCCAGACAGCGCACGCCCCGCGAACGCAGCGCGTTCAGCGTTTCCACCAGATTGTCCACCTGCAAGACCGGTTGCTCGAAGATGGTGCCCATCGAACCCGCCACCGCGCGACGTTGATAGGGACTGCCGCACGTTTCACCGACCAGCAAAAAATGCGCGCCAAACGCAGCGCAGTTGCGGACGACTGCGCCGACATTTTCAGCGCTGGCCAGGCCTTCGATTGCCGCCAGCAGAAGCGGCCTCGGCGAATTGTTCAGGAGCGTTTCAAAATCCGCAGCGGGTGGAATGCGCGCCACGGCCAGCGCGCCCTGATGCATCTGGTAACCGGTGATGGTTTCCAACTGCTCGGGTTCGGCGATGTAAATGGTGATGTCTTCAGTCCGGGCACGGAACAAGGGTTCCAGTTCCGCAAACCATCGGGGCGTCAGCAACGCGGAGACGACAGTGAATCGGCTGGCCAGCAATCGACGCACGGTTTTGATGTTGGCCGCCACCAGCACCCGGGCCCGTTCATGTTCGTCCACCCGCCGCAGCGTGAGATAGATCGCCAGTTCCGGCGCATCGAGTTGTTCAACTGTTTTGATCTGTAGATTCGGCACGCGCGAATTAAACCGGTTGCGACAACGATTGGAAAGCCCGCCGCGGGGCAGCTGGTCCTCTTTCCAGCCGCGGATGAAAATCCATGGCAGATCGGATTCAAAAACATCGTCAAGGCAGTCCGTAATCATGCGTCCACCAAATGGCGGACGCGAAGGACGGAACGACTTTGCATCCAAGCGCTCGTCCAGCAATCGAGGTCCGCGCTCCGAAATTTACCGGTCTCGTTCAACCACCGGTAGCTTCGGCACTCCTTCGTCGGCCAAAGCT
>JBQCEJ010000274.1:0-5012 GCA_051960355.1 Verrucomicrobiota bacterium
CGGAGCGCGACCTTCAGGTCGCTTCAATGTGCATTCTGATTGTGTGAAATCATTGCCCTGCGGGTTTGCGCACGTTGAAGCGGCGTAAACGCCGCGCTCCTCCTGATGGGAACCGGGGCAGTGTCAAGATGCACCCCTACAACTCTCGAAACAAAACTTCTGCTTGCTTATCCGTTTTGATGCCTTAAAAACCTGCGTTCACCCGATGACTGCAAATCCGCAGCCCGGCAAATTACTTATTTATGGCAATACGATTAGGCGACACAGCTCCGAACTTCACCGCGGCAACGACCGCCGGCGAAATTGATTTCCACAACTGGCTCGGTAATTCCTGGGGAATTTTGTTCTCGCATCCCGCGGATTACACGCCCGTCTGCACGACGGAACTGGGCGCGGTGGCCAAGATCAAACCCGAGTTCGAAAAGCGCAACGTGAAGGTTCTCGCCATCAGCGTGGACCCGCTCGATTCACACCATGGCTGGATCAAGGATATCAATGAAACCCAGGCCTGCGCGATGAACTTCCCGATCATCGCTGATCCCGATCGCAAGGTCGCGACGGCTTACGACATGATCCATCCCAACGCGGATGACAAAGCCACTGTGCGTTCGGTGTTCGTGATTGGCCCGGACAAAAAGGTCAAGCTGACCCTCACATACCCGGCGAGCACCGGTCGCAATTTTCTGGAACTCCTGCGCGTAATTGACTCGCTGCAACTCACCGCCAAACATCGCGTCGCCACGCCCGCGGATTGGAAAGACGGGGAAGATTGCATTGTCACACCCGCCGTTTCCGATGACGAGGCGACGAAGCTGTTTCCAAAAGGGCTCCGCAAAGTGAAGCCTTACCTGCGCTACACGCCGCAGCCGAACAAGTAAGTTCGCGTTCGCAAGCTCAGGGAAAGAAACTTGAGCTGCCCAGTCCGGGCGCTCGACGCCCCTGCGTCAGCGCAAACAAGCGACGGGCAAATTGCTGCGCCAGGGCATTCATCCCGGCTGCTTCTTCAGCCGGGAGCTGACGCGCGTTGTTGAACTCCCATAAATTCAGCCAGTGCTGGAAATGTTCCGGCTGAATCCCGAGGGAAAGGTGCGCCGCCCCAAATCCACCCGGATACCGCGATTGCCCACCCGTCTGCAGCGCCCAGAACTCGGCGATTTTCTCCAGGTGCGCCGGCCAGTCTGGAATATTGGCCAGGAAGATTGGGCCGAGCACCGCATGTTGGCGGATGTCGGCATAGAACGGTTTGATCAGCTTCAGGATGCCTTCATGGCCGCCGAGCCGTTGATAAAGAGTTTCGTTTTCGCTCATCTGCACCAGTAACTTTCTTCCTGAAACTGTAGCACAAGATTGCCGTTATCGGCGTCTCCCGCCGAAGATCGAGCCGAGCACACCGCGAACAATCTGGCGCCCCATGGAACTGCCGATCGAGCGGACCGCGCTCTTGGCCATGGTCGTCATCAAGGTGTCGGGCACGCGTCCCGGCACGCGTCCCGGCACGCGACGAGCCGGCGCACTGGCAGCGCCACCGCCATAGATTGATTCCAAAAACGACGGCTTCGGATCACTGCCCGAGCCCGCAGCCGAGGGCGCATGCGCTTGTTTCAAATGTTCATACGCCGATTCGCGGTCAATCGCCTTCTCATAAGTGCCGAAGACGAGCGAACTGCGAATGATTTCCTGGCGCTGTTCCGGCGTGATGGGACCGATCTTGCCGTGCGGCGGACAGATGAATGCGCGTTCCACGACTCCCGGTTGGCCGTTTTCATCCAGCAGCGAAACCAGCGCTTCGCCGACGCCGAGTTCCGAAAGCACCGCCGCGGTGTTCAGTTTCGGGTTGGCTCGAAATGTTTCCGCTGCCGCCTGAACTGCTTTTTGATCGCGCGGAGTGAAGGCGCGCAAGGCGTGCTGCACGCGATTGCCGAGCTGGCCGAGGACGTTGTCGGGAATGTCGCGCGGGTTTTGAGTCACGAAATAAACGCCGACGCCTTTGGAGCGAACGAGGCGAATCACCTGTTCAATTCGCTCCAGCAAAACCGGCGGAATATCGTTGAACAACAAATGCGCCTCGTCGAAAAAGAAAACGAGTTTGGGCTTGGGCAAGTCCCCGACTTCTGGAAATCGCTCATACAACTCAGACAACAACCAGAGCAGCACTGTGGCGTAAACCTTCGGCGCTTGCATCAGTTTGTCAGCCGCCAGCACATTGACAAAGCCCCGACCGGCCGAATCGCATTGCAGAAAATCATCCAGGTTAAGCGCGGGTTCGCCAAAGAATTTGTCCGCGCCCTGCTGTTCTAAAACCATCAGGTTGCGTTGAATGGCGCCGATGCTGGCGCTGGAAATATTCCCGTACTGCGTCGTGAATGCGGCGGCGTTGTCGCCCACGTGCTGCAACATGGCCCGCAGATCCTTGACGTCGAGCAGCAACAAACCGTTCTCATCGGCGATTCGAAAAACAAGATTAAGCACGCCGCTCTGGGTTTCGTTCAACTGCAAAAGCCGCGCCAGCAGAAGCGGCCCCATTTCGGAAATGGTCGCGCGCACGGGATGGCCGCTCTCGCCAAAGACATCCCAGAACATCGTGGGCGAACCCGCGAAATTGAAATCCTCCAGTTTCAATTGCCGCAGACGTTCCTGAAGTTTCAGCGTGAGCGCTCCGGATTGGCTGATGCCGGAAAGATCACCTTTTACATCAGCCATGAACACCGGCACGCCGAGGTTGCTGAAGTGTTCCGCCAGCACTTGCAGCGTGACGGTTTTCCCCGTGCCCGTGGCTCCCGCGATCAACCCGTGGCGATTCGCCATCTGCGGCAAAAGATAAAGCTCCGACGATGCCGCCTTTGCGATCAGGATAGGTTCAGGAATGCTCATAGCTCAGTTCGCGATTCAGGATAAACACGCTTCACGCTTTTGAAAATGGGGCTCGTTCGCCCACTTCAGGCCACGGCTGCGCCCGTGCTGCCCGGTTCAGAACAGCGACTTCGCTTTCGCCAGCGCTTCGTCCAACTTGCCCGCATCCTTGCCGCCGCCGCGGGCGTTATCGGGTTTGCCACCGCCTTTGCCGCCGACGATTGGGGCAATCTGTTGAATGATTTTGCCTGCTTGAACTTTCGATGTGAACTCCGGTGAAACAGTCGCGATCAGCGTCACGGAATTATTGTGACCGCCGCCGAGAACAACGACGCCTTTAAACCGGCCTTTCAACGAATCAGCGATGCCTTGCAGAAAATCTCCGCTCGCGTCGCCAAGATTGTGAGCGATCAACGGAACCTCATTGATGGTCTCAACGCGCTGCAGCAATTCGCTGGCGGCATTCGACGCATTGCGCTGCATGGCCACTTTGACTTCCTTCTCCAGTTCTTTCTGATGCGCGAGCAGCGTCTCGATTTTTTTCTCCAGCTCATGAACCGGCGAGTTGACCTTGCCCGCGAGCGTCTTGATCAACTGCAATTCGTCGTTGGCTTTCCGATACGCTTCCAGGCCGGCGACGGCTTCGATGCGGCGCACACCGGCCGCAATGGCATTCTCGCCCACGATGCGAAACAAGCCGATCTCGCCCGTCGCGCGCGCATGCGTGCCGCCGCAGAGTTCCATCGAATAACCGTTGAGCTGCCCTGCCCCGCCGCCGATCTGAACCACACGAACGGTGTCGCCATATTTGTCGCCGAAGAACTGCATCACGTCCTTGCGCGATTTCACTTCAGCGTAGGGCACTTCGGTCCAGGTCACGGACGCATTTTCCAGGATGCGTTCATTGACGAGCTTCTCAATGTCGGCGAGCTGCTCCGTCGTGAGCGGCGCGCTGTTGAAATCGAACGTCAATTTGTCCGGCCCAACGAACGAACCTTTCTGCGTCGCGTCTTTGCTGACGACCTCGTGCAACGCCCAATGCAGCAGGTGCGTCACGGTGTGATGACGTTGAATCGCGTTCCGGCGCGCGGCATCGACCGTCAGGGTAACGGTTGAGCCGACGACAGGAGCGTCGCCGCCTTCGACGAAGTGCAGAAATGTGTTGCCGGATTTCTGTGTGTTTGTGACGCGCCAGAGCTGACCGCTGCCGGACAATTCGCCGGTGTCGCCAACCTGACCGCCCATTTCGGCATACGCGGATGAACTGTCGAGAATGACTGCGGTTTTGTCCTTGAGCGAAACGACTTCCAAAACCTTGGCATCAACCGCCAGCTTCTCAAATCCTACGAATTTGGTGGGCGCCGTGGTTTCAACCTGTGACAGCGAAATGACTTCCTTCTTTTGAGCAGCCCGGGCACGGGTGCGCTGTTCTTCCATCAGCTTTTCAAAGCCTTCCTTGTCCACCGTCAAGCCGCGTTCGCGAGCCATCAGCTCGGTGAGATCAAGCGGGAAACCATAGGTGTCGTAGAGTTCAAAGGCCGCTTTACCCGGAAACACAAGCTTGGGTAGCCCAAGTTCATGGAGCTTTGAAACGAAATCACCTTCTGCATCTATTACTGTGTCGCGCCCTCCCATTCCCGTATTGATTCCGGCATGCAATCCCACCCCGCGAAGTTCAATGCCATCATTACCTTGTGAAAAATGCTCATGAATATGATCACGAATTGCATACGCTAGAAGGACAGAAAACTGCTCAATCCCCCGATCCAACGTCTTGTTAAACGCCTCTTCCTCGCGCTGGATGACTTCTTCCACATGATCTCGCCGGGCACGGATTTCCGGGAACACATCGCCCATCGAATCGGCCAACACATGCACGAGCTTGTAAAAAAACGGCTCGCGAAAACCCAGCGTGCGTCCGTAACGCACCGCGCGGCGCAGAATGCGGCGCAGCACGTAATTGCGATCGGTGTTGCCCGGTTGAATGCCGTCGGCAATCGCAAAACTCAACGTGCGGCTGTGATCGGCAATGACGCGAAACGCGATGTCGATTTTCTCCTGCTCCGTGTCGCCGGTTGATCCGGGTTTCGGCAAAGTGGAGCCGTATTTCTTTCCGCTGAGTTTTTCGAGCTTGTCGAAAATCGGGCGGAAAATGTCGGTTT
>JBQCEJ010000275.1:0-5322 GCA_051960355.1 Verrucomicrobiota bacterium
GAGGTCGCGCGCATCCTGACCGAGGCGGGGTTCCGTCCGGTTTTTGCCGGTGGCTGAAGCGGCGCGGAATCGCTCTGCGGAATTCCGACGGATCAGGTTCCGGGCGACCAGGTGGAGTTTTCGAGCAATTCGATTCCCGGATTTCTGAAACGGATGCGCCTGCTTTTATAGAGCTTCCCGAGTGCTTGCTTGAACGCTTTCTTGCTGACTCCAAAGGTTTTTCGAACCGCATCCGGCGAACTATCATCGTCGAAATCCAGTTGACCGCCATTGCGTTCCAATGCTTGCACAATTTGATCGGTGAGCGGGGCGACGCGCTGGTATCCAGAGGCGTCGAGACTTAAATCGATTTTGCCGTTGGGCCGGACCGTGCGCACAAAACCTTTTAGCTTTTGACCCACTTGAAGGGGGGCGGCGAGATTGTCGTGATAGAGCAGTCCACGATGGGCGTTCTCCACAATGGCGTCGTAACCGAGCGGGGTCTTGCGCACGATGAGGAGATTGACCGGCTGCCCGTTGCGATACGCGGGCGTTTCGCGGCTGAGATGACGATTCAACCGCGTGCTGGCGACGATTCGTTCCGTCTTGGGATCGAGACAGACGCAGACAACAACGCGCTGACCGACGCGCACGGGAAATTCTTGTTCGCGAAACGGGAGCAACAAATCCTTGGCGAGTCCCCAGTCGAGGAATGCGCCGACGTTCTGATTCACGCTCACCACTTTCAACGACGCAAATTCACCGACGACGGCGTGAGGCGTTTCCGTAGTGGCGACGAGGCGATCTTCGGAATCGCGGTAAACAAAAACGTTGAGTTTGTCTTTGGGCGCCAGATCCGGCGGAATATAGCGGCCCGGCAAAAGAATTTCACCCAATTGACCGCCGTCGAGATAGAGGCCGGGAGCCGACGCTCGGACGACCGAGAGGATATTGCGTTTGCCGATAATTGCCATGCCGCTTCAAGATAGCGCATCCCATTTTCGCTGGGAGGAAATTCGTTCACGCAAAGATCGCGAATACCGCGAAGAACGGAGGGATTTTGCGATCCCTGTTTTCCGGAAGATCGCGGCTTCGCCGTGTTTTGCGGCGTGTGGAAACTTTGCGTGAGGCCAGGGGGCCGAACTGCAAGGTTGCAGTTTAGAATCGAAAAGGCGCTCCGCCGAGCAGCGGAGCGCCGTTGAAAAGAGATCCTCTGACGAGCCGAAAATTATTGGCCTGCGGGAGCCGCGCCGTCTTTCTTCTTGTGCGTCAGGCCAGCTTTTTCGAGTTTGACCTTGTCTTCCTTGGAGATCTTGGCGCGTTCTTCTTTGTCCAGCTTGCCATCCTTGTTCGTGTCGTACTTGGTCAGCAATTCCTGTTTCACAGCCTTTTGCTCGTCGGTCAGCTTGGTTTTGGCTTCTCCAGCTTGAACCATCAAAGTGGCGGCGAAGAGAAGTCCCAGAGTTACAGAGGCGATGCGTTTCATATCGATCAGAATGTTTGTTTTTGTTTGTTAACCGTGTGCAAGGAGACGCGGATGATCCGAGGCAGGTTACACGCACTGCGCAGGCTGAAGAACGGTAAGCGGTTTGGCTTCCATTCGAGCGTTTAGATTGGCTCCAGGGTTCCGACACTGAACCACTTCAACGTTGATTTGCGCCCGGCATTTCTGAGAACTTTTGCTGTGTTCAGCGAAATTCGTTCGGTTCATTTTGTCGGCATCTGCGGAACGGCCATGGCTTCGGCAGCCGTCGCCATGAAGGAAAAAGGCTTCGAGGTGACCGGTTCGGATCAAAGCGTCTATCCGCCGATGTCAACGTTCCTCTCCGAGCGGAACGTTCCGGTGATGAACGGCTATGCGGAACAAAATCTCGCGCACAAACCGGACCTCGTCGTCATCGGCAACGCCATTTCCAGAGGTAATCCCGAAGCCGAATTCGTGCTCGATCACAAGCTGCGCTATTGCTCACTGCCGGAGTTGCTCAAGGAATTTTTCATCCGTGGAAAACGCTCGATCGTTGTGGCCGGCACGCATGGCAAGACCACGACCACTTCGTTGCTCACGTGGGTGTTCGAGCACAACGGTTTGAATCCGAGTTATCTGATCGGCGGCATTCCGAACAATCTCAGCCAGGGCGCGCGCTTCACAGACAGCCCGTGGTTCATTATCGAAGGTGATGAATATGACACGGCGTTCTTCGACAAGCGCAGCAAGTTCATTCATTACCTGCCCGAGGTGGTCATCGCGCACAATCTGGAGTTCGATCACGCGGATATTTTCGACAGCCTGGACGCGATTAAAAAATCGTTCTCGCATCTGATCCGCCTTGTGCCCCGCAACGGCCTGTTGCTGGGCAACGGCGATGATCCGAACCTCGCGCCCTTGTTGAACGTGACGCATTGCCCGGTGAAACGCTTTGGTCTGGGTGTCGGCGAGAGTCAGGCGGTTTCGGCTTTCAACATTCGTTATGGCCCGACAGCGACCGAGTTTGAAATTCCGAGTTTTAAATTTCACCTGAACCTGGTCGGCGAATTCAATGTGCGTAATGCGCTCGCGGTCGTCGCCTGTGCCAAGCACTGCGGCTTATCCAACAAGCAAATCCAATCCGCATTCGACACCTTCAAAGGAATCAAGCGGCGCATGGAAATCCGTGGCGTCGTGGGTGGCATCACAATCATTGATGACTTTGGGCATCACCCTACTGCCATTCGCGAGACGCTCCGCGCGTTGCGAATCAAGTATCCGCAGCAAAAACTCTGGGCTGTGTTCGAACCGCGCAGCAACACGACACGGCGGAACGTTTTCCAGGACGAACTGGCCGATTCCTTTTCGGATGCCGATGCGGTTGTCGTGGCAGAGGTGGCGCGTCTGGAACAGATCGCCGCCGACGAACGCTTGAATCCCGAGAAGCTGATGCACGATCTCAACGCAGCCGGCAAGAACGCGGGCTATTTGCCGGATGCGGATTCCATTGTCGCGCATCTGGCGAAGAACGCTCAAGGCGGCGACGTGATCTGCGTCTTCAGCAACGGCGGCTTTGGCGGGATACACGGAAAATTATTGGAGCGATTGGGGCGAAGGTAAGGATTGTCGCTTCAAAGGTTGCGCCGGGCCGTTGCGAAAACCCAACGCCACTTTACTCTCCGTTTCGGTTTCCAGGTCCTGTGAAAAATTTCAGAAAACGAAGAGCACGACGGCTCAAGAACCAGAGTTTACATGGAAGCCGGAGAATGGCGCAGTCGCAGTGGTGACACTGGGGCCAGAGGAATTGCGACTCAGATTCCAGCTCTCGGGAGCTTCCAAAAATGGCTTGCACCGCCAGCCCGCCGAGTTCATGTTCGCGGAACTTTAACTGGTCGTGAAATCATCCAATTAGATGTAAGTATAGGAAGCTGGATTGCGCTGTTTATGAGTCATGAACAACCAATTGAACTGGAAGGAGTGATCAAAATGGTTCTTCCAGGCACCATGTTCCGCGTGATGCTGGACAATCAGCATGAGGTTCTCGCCCATATTTCCGGCAAGATGCGCAAACACTTCGTCCGCCTCACCGTAGGCGACCGCGTGCGAATGGAGATGTCCCCCTACGACTTGACCAAAGCGCGGATCACCTACCGTCTGCGTTGATGCTCACTTGCGGAACAGCCAAAGAATGAACGTCAGCAGCGCACTCAGCAGCAAACAGGTCACGATTGGAAAGTGAATGCTGAAGTTGCCGCGAGTGTAATGAAGGTCACCCGGCAATCGACCCAACCAACTCTTGCCCAGCCCGGTCCAAAGCAGCAGTCCGACCGCTGCAATTGCCAGGCCGATGACGACCAGCACTTTTCCAAGTTCGTTCACGTTTCCACCCCGGCGTTCACCTGAATTCTTTACTCCACCGTCGCCAGTTTTTCAAAGCTCTCCTCGATGAAAGTGGTGCCTTGGATGCGCGCCAACTTCGCGTAAAGTCCGTTCAACGCCAGCAGTTCTTCATGTGTCCCGCGCTCAACAATTTGTCCCTGGCGAATGACCAGAATCTGGTCGGCCTTGCGAATGGTGCTCAGGCGGTGAGCGATGACGAAGCTGGTGCGATTCGCCATGAGCCGTTCCAGCGCTTCCTGAATCAGCTTCTCCGTTGCGGTGTCCACGCTGGCCGTGGCTTCGTCCAGGATCAGAATGGGTGAGTTCTTCAACAGCGCTCGCGCGATACTGACCCGTTGTTTCTCGCCCACGCTCAATTTCACTCCGCGCTCGCCCACATGAGAATCGTAGCCATTCGCCAGGCGCAGAATGAACTCGTGACAGTTCGCCGCGCGGGCCGCCGCCACCAGTTCCTCTTCGGTCGCGTCGAGTCGCCCATAAAGAATGTTTTCGCGGATCGTTCCGTTGAACAGAAAGGACTCCTGACTGACGACGCTGATCTGTTCCCGCAACGATTCCAAGGCAATGCCTTGAATGTCCTGGCCGTCAATCAGAATACGGCCCGCGGTGGGTTCATAAAAAGCGGGCAGCAGATTGACCAGTGTGGATTTGCCAGCGCCGGTGGGCCCAACGAGCGCAATGATTTCGCCCGGTTTGGCATGCAGCGTGATATCGCGCAGCACACGGTTCTCGCCGTAACTGAAGCCAACATCGGTATAAACAACTTCGCCTCGCACCGGTTTGGCCAAAGTGCCACGACGCTCGGCGCGCTCTTCTGGCGTGTCCAAAATATCAAAAACTCGGGCCGCCGCCGCGCGCGCTGATTGCAGCATCTGATTCAACCCGTGCAAGCGCCCGATCGGTTCGTAGAAAAACATGCCGACCAACAACATGAAGGCGACCAGTTGACCAACTTCCATTCGGCCCTGAATGACTTGCAGACCGCCAACCCAGAGCACAAGGCCAATGCCCAACGCGCCGACGAACTGCATCGCTGGACCGTAGGAAGCCCACGCGCGCATCACGACGAGCGTTCCAGTCCGCAGATCATTGGCCCGGCGCTCAAAGCGCGCGTCTTCGTGGTTCTGCCGACCGAAGGCTTTGATCTGGCGGACGCCTTGAAGATTATCCATCAGCAGCGCGTTCATGGCGCTGGAGGCTTCGCGTTGCAGGCGATAACGTTTGTGGGCGGTGAGTGTGTACCAGAGCGCGCCACCAATCAGAAACGGCACTGGAATCAGCGCCACGCCGGTCAGGATGGGGCTGTAATGAAACATGAGCAGCAACGCGCCGAGAATGCTGAGCACCGCAACCGTGCCTTGCTCCACGCCATCGATCAGCAACCGCTCGACGTTATTGACGTCCTCGATAATTCGCGTCATGAGATCGCCGGACGCGCGTTGATCAAACCATGGAACCGGCAGCCGTTGCAGCCGCGC
>JBQCEJ010000276.1:0-8552 GCA_051960355.1 Verrucomicrobiota bacterium
GCTGGTTGCCGGTTTGAACACCAGACAACTTGCCGCGGTCGTGGCGCACGAATTGGGCCACTGCACGCAGTCATTTGCCATGCGCCTCGGCTTCATAATTGACAAGATCAACCGATGGTTTTTCCGGGTTGTCTATGAACGTGACACATGGGATGAGGCTCTGGCTGAATGGTCCGATTCAATAGACGACTGGAGGCTGTCGCTGGTGGCGGGTTGTGTTCATCTTGCGGTTTGGCTTTCCCGGAAACTGCTCGCCTTGCTCATGCTGGCCGGCCATGCCGCTAGTTGTTTTCTGTCGCGGCAAATGGAGTATCACGCCGACGCTTGCGCGATGGCAGTTGCCGGCTCGGAGGGCTTGGAAAGTCTGCTTCTGCGACTGCGAGAACTTTCGGTGCTGGAGCAGATCGGCTATCAGGGGTTGGGGGAGTTCTGGGAGAAACGGCGGCAGGTGCCTGAAAACCTGCCGGATTTCCTCGAACGACTTGAAAAGGGTCTGCCTGCGGAATTCCACGAGTCCGCACGGATGACGCTTCTCAATGAGACTGCCAGCCTATTCGCGACGCACCCGACGCCAGCCCAGCGCATCCAAAAAGCGCGGCGGAAAGCCGAACCAGGCATGTATGCGCAGGAGAAGCCGGCGCGTGGCCTGTTCCGGGATTTTGCGACCACAGCGCGCGCCGTGAGTGCGCGTCATTATCGCGACAACCTTGGTTTGCCCGTGACAGATTTGATGCTCAAACCGGCACACCATTTCTTTACGGACACGTCGCGGACGGAAGCCCCCCACGAACAGGACCCGATCTCCAATTCAACCTTGAAGCTGCGTCGGGCAGCAAGTTCCAGCACAGTGGAACATTGAGTGTTCTTTTATGAACCAGCGTCTCCTCTCGGGCAAATTTCAAAGGCCGCAGTAAAGAAAAACGCCGTAAGCCGCGACGAATGCCCAGCCCATCATTCGCGACAAACCTCCGAACAGCGCCACGCAAATGAAATGGATGATCGTGGCGGCCACCAGCAATTGCATTCCTGTTTCAAACACGGCCGGAATGTTTGACGTCTGGTGGAGCGCGAAAATCCCCACGCACAGCGGAATGCAGATGTGGCCGTCGCCGACCTGGGAGCTGTAGACGACCTCTGGTTTTCCCCTCCAGCCATAGTAAAGCGCCAGCAGGCCATTGGGCAAAACCATCAGCCAGCCGCTGAGCCAGCCCAGATTTTTCGCGCTGACGAAGCCGCTGTGAATGGTGGAAATCCAGGTCACCAGCCAGTCAATGCTGACGTAGGTAGCGTAGGCGCCAATGCCGAGCAAAGCCAAATCGATCGGAAGCATCCAACCGAGGGATTTGTTCTGGCGCACGTTGGTTTTGAGAACTTCAAACACGTGAATGATCTGCCAAAAAAGAAACAGGCCGACCAACACCAGGCCGTCGTTGAAATCCAGTTTGCCATCGCGTGCCAGCGCCCAGACCGCGCCGGTAAAAACGAAAACCGCCGTGAGGGTGAGCAGGAGTGAGAGTCGATTGATCTGCTGTTCACTGTCCTGACCGCGCTTTTTCTTTTTCGACTGCGACGCCAGGCGCATGTTCCAGAACAGTGCCGGCAGGCCGATCAGCAAGGTCATGTTGGTGACATTATTCACCAGCGCATTGGTCATCACCTCGGAACCAGAACCGCCGTTTCTGCCAATGACGAAGGCGAAGATCAGGTTCCCGATGCCGGAACAATACGGCATGATCAGTGTGCCCAAGACCGTGCCTTCCAAACCGCTGGCGCTCATGGCTTCCAGGCGCCAGATCATCAACAGGGAGGCTGCCAGGAACAAGCCCACGAACAACAGCGGCGCGTAGGCGCCCGTGCTCTCGATCCATGTGACGATTGAATTCAAGGCGGGGAGTTAACCAAGGGCAAAATGGATTGGCAATGGCGCGAGGCGCTATGGGAATTTTGCTGGCCGGAAGTTTCAAATCAGCTTTTCCAGGACGATGCTTGCGCTAAACCCATGCAGACGAATCGTTTTGTGTCGCGAGGTCTGGCCGCGCACCAGTTCAATCCGACCGCGCGAGCATTCCAGCTTTTCCGCCAGCAGCTCAATCAGCGCTTGATTAGCCGCCGCATCCACGGGCGGTGCGGTGACTTTGATC
Organism: Verrucomicrobiota bacterium; assembly: GCA_051960355.1. Lineage (GTDB taxonomy): Bacteria > Verrucomicrobiota > Verrucomicrobiia > Limisphaerales > DASXHY01 > DASXHY01. The sequence continues at coordinate 2,142 of JBQCEJ010000276.1, forward strand.
CGCAGTTCGTCGCCGAGCGCCTCGCCGATTTCATTCCTGGACGCGCGCGGCTGGAGCTTGATTGCCAGCAGCAGATCGTTGCCGTTCGGGCGGAGGTAAGTTGGAATCGTGTCGGCCATTCAAGTGGCTCCGACCTTAAATGAATTCTCGCCGCGTGTCATCGCGGTTTGTAGTTTCGGGTTGAATGCAATTTGACAGCTCCATGTTCAACTCAAGCACATTGATCGCTTCACTGATCTGGGGATCGCTGGGTACTGGCATTTTCATCTACGGTAAAAAGCAGCAGGAATGGGTTCCCTGTTTCGGCGGCCTGGCGCTGGTCATGGTTTCTTATTTCGCCGCGGACTCGGCACTGTGGATGTCGATCATCAGCGTCGGAATTATCGCGGCGATGCTGGGGCTGAGAAACCGATTCTAATCAGCCAAAACCCTTCGTCGCTCGTCCGGCGACAGCATCAGCCATTTTCCCGCCGCCAGCGTTCCCAAAGTGAATTGACCGATGCGAACGCGAATCAATCGCAAGGTCGGATGGCCAATGGCTGCGGTCATGCGCCGGACCTGACGGTTTTTGCCTTCGACCAGTTCCAGCGCGATCCAGCAGGTGGGAACGCTTTTGCGAAATCGAACCGGCGGGACCCGCGCGGGCAGTTCCGGTTGCGGTTCCAGCAACCGGGCTTGGCAAGGGAGCGTGCGGTGGCCTTGAATCATTACGCCGCCTTGCAGTTGCTTTAAAGCTTCAGAAGTGGGAATTCGTTCGACCTCCACCCAGTATTCGCGTTCGTGGGCATTTCTTGGATGGAGCAGTTTTTGATTCAACTCGGATTCATCGCTTAGCAACAGCAGGCCTTCCGAGTCGGCATCCAACCGACCGATGGGATAAACGCCTTTCGGAAAACCGAAATCCGCCAGCGGGCGGTTCGGTGAACCGTCCGGGGTGAATTGCGACAAAACTCCGTAAGGTTTGTTGAACGCGATTAACATGCGGAGATCCGTTCGGGGAAACGGGAAAACTGAGAGTTAATTTCCACCCGCGCCCTTGATAAGCTCTTGGAGCGTTCGTAGATCAGCGAGGTCATCATTGCAGTAAGTGTGTTGGCCGACCCTCAGATTGCCTTTGGGCGCACGCCACTTCAAGCGCTCTGCGTGGCCGTCGGCAAAAGAAATCGTGCTGCCGCGTTGATGGCGGTCGGCGGGGACGTCCAGCCAATAATCCTGCCAATACGATCCCAGCGCCAGAATCCCGAACGTGGAATCCCAGATCGCATTTTCGTGGGTGTCCAGGAAAACAAAAAGGGATGAGCTGGAGATGATCTGGCTGCTTTTACGGAAGTGGTCGGCCTGCCGGCAATTGATGCTGTTGCTCATGTTGTAACTGCGATTGCGGAGCTTGTCTGGATTGCCCGTGACCGTCGAGCGATCGGCCGGGCAGTGGTAAATGGACGGGCTGGTGTTGTAGCGAAACAGGAGCGAGGTCTGTTCGGAAACGGGGTCCGTATCCAGCGGCGCCAGCGAGCGGCACCAGGTCAAATTGTCTTCGCCCAACTGGCTGGCGTTGGTCGTTCCTACCGGGACGAAGTACACGAAGTTGTTCGGTGGCAGGACGTCGTCATTGTCGTGCGTGTACTGAGACCAGCAGATTTGAAGCTGCTTGAGATTATTGAGGCAGGAAACGGTCAGCGCGCGTTCTTTGCCCTGGGAAAGGGCCGGGAGGAGCAAGGCTGTGAGAATCCCTATGATGGCGATGACCACCAGCAGTTCCACCAACGTGAAAGCGCGAGGACAGCGGTTGCCGTGAGCGCGTCGGAAAGCCGGTTGCCGTTGGGGATACATCCGGGCGACAGCATGCCACTGGGCTGCCGACGATTCAATCGTGAAAAGACCGTGGATTGGCCGGCATGCCGAAGCATGTGAAGCCATGCAAGCTTGATCAGGCCGTTACGTTAATCACCAGAGGGGCTTGCTTCAGCTGGATTATTGGATTCTGATCTCAGATGAAAATGGTTACGCAGGAACAAATCGCCCGAAAGCTGGGGATATCGCGCCAGTTGGTCTCCTTTGCCCTGGCGGGTTATCCGCAGGTTTCTAAAAAGTCACGCCAGCGCATTTTGGATGCGGCTCTCGAAATGGGCTATCGACCTAATCCTCATGCCCTGGCGTTGAAGCGCAAACGCACCGGCATGATCGCGCTATGGATTCCCGACCAGATATCAACCCACTACAGCCATGTGGCTCGGGAACTGAACCGGCTGGTTAAACGCGAACGGCAGGAGTTGATCATCAGCGAAGTCGGCGTGGCTGAAGTGGAACTGGTCTTGTCTCATGTGCCGGTGGACGGGGTGATCGCTGTCGATGCCCAGGACCAAATCGAAGCCTACCGGCAAACACCCGCAGCCGGTTCGATTCCCATCGTCAGCATGGGCGTCAATGGTTCGGACAAAATCGATTCGGTGCACGTGGATCTGCGAGCCGGAACGGCGAGGCTGATGCGCCATCTGCTCGATTCCGGGCGACGACGCATTGCCCACGCCACTTTTATCCAAAAAGGCCGGCTGCAAAGCGATCGGAAATTGGCTTATCAGGCGGCGATGCGCGAGGCCGGCCTGAAGCCCGAATTCATCTATTATCCGTTGAGTGATCAGTTGCGACCTGTATCACGTCGTTTGATTCAGGAATACATCCAAACCCACGGCTGTCCGGAGGCAATTTTCTGTCATTCCGATGACGCAGCGCTGGGAATTTATCGGGGTTTGTGCGATTTAAAACTGCGGGTACCGCAGGATGTCTTGCTGGCGGGCTGCGACGGTATTGAAGATGTGGAATATCTGGAAAATCCGCTGACAACCCTGGTTCAGCCAGTCGGAGAAATGTGCGAGACCGCCTGGCGCTTCCTGATGAACCGATTGGATCAACCGGCGATGAAAAGGCAAAGCATCATTCTGAAATCCGAACTCGCGGTCCGTGAGTCCACCGGCGGGCAATCGGACGGCCGAAAACCGTCTTAAGCGAAGGCTGACTGATGAACTCACGAAGCTTCAACACTTGAATCCCGCGTGTTACTTAGCACGTGATAAATACTGTTTGACCGACTGCGACAGGGAGCCTAAAGTCGCGGCAAAACCAACCGAGCTGATTTCATAATATGAAAATGATGGCTGATTCCACCGACTCGCCCGCGGCCACTTCCAAAGCGCCCTACGCGCGGTTTCTTCTGCTGGTGGCGGGATTGGGCGGACTGCTTTACGGCATTGACGTCGGCATCATTGCCGGTGCCTTGCCGTATCTGGAGGCGACGTTCAAAGACACGGTGACGGGCCAGATGCTCAATGCCGGGCAGCTTTCCATAATCGTCGCGGCGGTATTGCTGGGCAGCGTGATTTCAACCTTGTTCGCCGGCTTGCTGGCGGATTTGCTGGGCCGGAAAAAAATGATGTTTCTGAGCGGGTTGCTGTTTGTCGTCAGCATTCCGATGATTGCGCTGTCGCATGGTTTCAATGCCCTGGTCGTCGGACGGTTGCTGCAAGGCGTCAGCGCTGGATTGATCGGGGTTGTCGTGCCGCTTTATCTTGCAGAATGTCTGGGCGCATCCAGTCGCGGCAAGGGCACGGGTGTTTTTCAATGGCTGCTGACGATGGGCATCGTCGCGGCGGCGCTGATCGGTTGGTATTTCAGTGTCCGGGTGGAGACCATCGCAAAGCTTGGCGATGTGGAAAAATTGTTTGCCTTCAAAGATCACGCCTGGCGCAGCATCTTCTGGGTTTCGCTCCCACCGGGAATTTTCTTTGTTATTGGCAGCCTGCTGGTGGCGGAATCACCGCGCTGGCTGTTCCGGCGCGGAAAAAAGGAAGCCGCCCGCGCCGCCATGCTCCGTTCCCGCACGGAGGAGCAGGCCGATTTGGAATTGCAGGAAATGGAGGAAACCATCGCCGCCGAAAAAGCGAAGGCTTCGAACACCGGCGATAAAATCAAGGAATCGTTGTTAAGCCGCAAATACGTCATTCCCTTCATTCTGGCGTGTGTGATTTTGGCCTGCAATCAGGCCACTGGCATTAATTCCATCATTGGCTACAACGCCACGATTCTCATTCAAGCCGGCTTGAGCGACGCGCAGGCCCACCTCGGTTATGTCATTCTCACGGCGGTGAATTTCATCATGACCATCGGAGCGATCGCGCTGGTGGATCGGAAAGGCCGCAAGTTTCTCCTGTCGCTCGGCAGCGCTGGAATCATTGCTTCGCTCATCTGCGTGGCGCTCATTTTCAACCAGACCGAAAAGCTCCGCGTGGATTGCAAAATCCCGGTGCAAGCCATGGTCAGCGAAGTTGATGCGGAAAAAACTCTGGCAGACGGGACGAAAGTTCCGGTCAAAGACCAGGTCGTGGAAGTGGTTTATGACGGGGCCATGGCCGCCCAATTGCTCAACGCTTCCGGCGATGCTGGCCGCGCCATCGCGGGCAAACCGTCCATCTTGAGCATCATATATTCGTGCGGCGATTTTACTTCCGCTTCCGCCGTGGTGCGTTCAATGGATCTTGGCGCCAAGATTTTTATCAGCCGCAACGCGGGTCTGCCGAGCAGCAAAGTGGAGTCGTTCTTCAAAAATCCGTTTGCTGACCTTGAAAAATCCAAAACCGCGCCGTTGAAAATCGAGAATGCGCTGATCACCCCGGTGCCGAGCGAGCGGAACGGCTGGCTCACGGCGGTCTGCATTTTTGTTTTCATTGCGTTCTTTGCCGTCGGGCCGGGAGTGTGCGTCTGGCTGGCGTTATCCGAGCTGATGCCCACGCGCATCCGTTCCAATGGCATGAGCGTCGCGTTGCTCATCAACCAGGCCGTTTCCACCACCATCGCGGCAATCTTTTTGCCGACCGTCGGCAAGCACGGCTATTCGACAATGTTCTTCGCCTTTGCTGCGTTCACGGTGATCTATTTCATCACCGCCTTTTTCTTCCTGCCCGAAACCAAGGGCAGGACGCTGGAGGAGATTGAGGAACATTTCGAGCGAAAGAAATAGCAACGTTCAACTGGCGGAACACTGAGTTTTGAAATTTAAACAGTCATTACAAAAATCCATGCGCCAGATCGAGTATTCCGTCGCCGCGAATGGAATCTAAAATCTGCTCCCCGAAAATGAACCTCAAATTCACACCACCGCTCGATCCCGGTTTCCAACCGCCGGCTGTGTTCAATCGTAATTACGTTGCTGCCGCGAGAAGGTCCGGCCGCGCCGTGCCGCTGATCATCGGGCTTGAGCGCTAGTGCGGTCTGGTTTCGCGCTACGAAACGGTGGTTTCAGCAGACATTGGCGAGGAAAGCATTCGCTACATCGAGCGCATGGTGAAGTTCATGGTTTGGTCACGCGGCGGCTGGAGGCTGTTCATCGGCGGACCCAAGGCCCTCGGCGAAACCATTCGCAAGATCTACTCGTCACGCGGCTCGCGGAGGTTTGATTGCGAGATGATGGGGAAAGCCTATGGCAAAAAATTCCAGGTTGTTGTGACGACACCGGGAAAAGTTCCTGCCAGTCGCGAAATGCAGGTCGCGGCGGGCGGCCATTTGAAAGGGTGCCGTATCGGTTTTGATTTGGGCGCGAGCGATTACAAGGTGTCGGCGGTCATTAACGGCGAGCCGGTCTTTACCGAGGAGACCCCGTGGGACCCGAAGAATCAGGCCAATCCCGAGTATCACTATCATCACATTTCCGCCGCGCTGCACCGCGCCGCAGCGCATCTGCCGCGCGTGGATGCCATTGGCGGCAGCACCGCGGGCATCGTGGTGGACAACGAAATCCGCGTCGCCTCCCTGTTCCGCGCGATTCCGAAAAGGGATTTTGCAAAGGCGGCAAAGATTTTCAAACGCATCCAGCAGGAATGGAGCGTGCCGCTGGTCATGATGAACGATGGCGATGTGACGGCGCTGGCCGGCGCGCTGTCGCTGAAAAAAAGGGGCATGCTGGGCATTGCGATGGGTTCAAGCGAAGCGGGTGGGTTCATGGACAAGAAAGGCCGGATTCTCGGCTGGCTGAACGAACTGGCGTTTGCGCCGGTGGATTACCACCCCGCCGCTGCCGCCGATGAATGGTCGATGGATCGCGGCGTGGGCGCGCTGTATTTTTCGCAGCAGGCTGTAAACAAATTGCTGCCGGCGGCGGGAATCGCGCTGCCCAAAGACATGGGCTTGCCGGAGCGACTCAAGGAGGTTCAAAATCTCATGGCCAAGGGCGACGGACGCGCGGTGAAAATATACGAAACCATCGGCGTTTATCTCGGCTACACGCTGCCGCACTATGCGGATTTTTATGACTACGATGACATGCTGTTTCTGGGCCGGGTGACGACTGGAGCCGGCGGCGATTTTGTTTTTGCCCGGGCGCGCGAAGTGTTGAAGGCTGAATTTCCGGAACTGGCCTCAAAG
>JBQCEJ010000277.1:0-10516 GCA_051960355.1 Verrucomicrobiota bacterium
ACGGATGGCCCGGAGATAAACTCGGCCTCGAGGTAGAAGCGCTGGTGTCTTGTTTAGATCGCACCGGCTTGCCTTGCTCCACGATTCTTGCTTTCTGAAGGTGTGAAACATTTCTCGATTTCAGTCGTGGTGCTGCTACTGGGCCTGGCTGGCAGCTCCGCCAAGGAATTTCTGGTTTACTTCGGCACGTACACCGGGCCCAAGAGCCAGGGGATTTACGTCGCACGCTTCGATTCCGCGACCGGCAAATTGTCCGAACCGCAAGTGGCAGCTGAAATCCAAAACCCCAGCTTCCTCGCGCTGCATCCCGACGGACGCCATCTCTATGCCGCCGGTGAAATGAGCCAGGGCGGAACCGTCAGTGCCTTCGCGCTCGACCGCACCTCGGCCAAACTCCAGCTCTTGAATCAACAGCCCTCCGGCGGCAAGGGCCCGTGCCATCTGTCCGTCGATGCAACCGGCAAATGTCTGCTGGTGGCCAACTACGGCTCGGGCAGCATCGCGGCGTTGCCCGTTCAAACCAATGGCCAGCTCAGCGCGGCCACGACGACGATTCAACACGCGGGTTCCAGTGTGAATCCCAAACGCCAAGCCGGGCCTCATGCGCATTTCATCTGCCCGTCTCCCGACAATCGCTTCGCACTCGCCTGCGATCTCGGTTTGGATCAGGTGCTGGCGTATGGACTCGATCCCGCGTCCGCCAGGTTGACGCCCAGCAACCCGCCGTTTGCGACGCTCGCACCCGGCTCGGGTCCGCGGCATTTGATTTTTTCGCACGATGGCAAATTCGTTTACGTCATCAACGAAATGGGCGGAACGATCACCGCCTTCAGCTACGACGCTCCGACCGCAACGATGAAAGAGGTTCAAACCGTTTCCACGTTGCCCCAAGCGTTTACTGCCGAAAACACCTGCGCTGAAATCGCGCTGCATCCTTCGGGAAATTTTCTTTACGGCTCCAATCGCGGACACGACAGCATCGCCGTGTTTTCGGTGAACCAGAAAAACGGGCGTCTCAGTTTCGTGGAACATCAATCGAGTCGTGGACGGGGCCCGCGTCACTTCGCCATCGACCCAACCGGCCGCTGGCTCCTCTCGGAGAATCAGCAGTCCGACAACGTGGTTGTGTTCTCGCTTGATCCCGACACCGGCAAACTGAAGCCGACGGGGCAAACGATATCGGTGGGTTCGCCGGTGTGCGCGGTGTTTGTGGCGGAGTAGCTGAGAAGCCAATCACTTCGGCGGATTTAATGGCGCGCCCAGCAGCGACAGGTTTCTAATGCAAATGGCACTTCGAAGGGATATCGCCCGAGCAGCGCAAGCATACTGGTGAATCCGGGTTTCAGACGCGCGGTCCTCATCCGCTTTCAATCACGTTTCATTCAGTGTTTCCCCGGTTTCCCGGCTTGTTCCTGCGGGATGCTGTGCTATCTTTCGCCCCCTTGTGGACCTAGTGAAAGAAATTCAGAAACGGCGCACGTTCGCCATCATCTCGCATCCGGATGCGGGTAAAACCACGCTCACCGAAAAACTGCTGTTGTACGGCGGCGCGGTGCAACTCGCCGGCTCCGTTACCGCTCGCAAAAATCAGCGCGCCACCACGTCCGACTGGATGGAGTTGGAAAAAAAGCGCGGCATCTCCATCAGCTCCACCGTGCTCCAGTTTGAATACGACGGCTATCGCATCAACCTGCTCGATACGCCCGGTCACAAGGATTTCTCCGAAGACACCTATCGCGTGCTCACCGCTGTCGATTCGGTCGTCATGGTCATCGATTCCGCCAAAGGAATTGAGCCGCAGACGCGCAAGCTCTTTGAAGTCTGCCGTCAGCGCGGTGTGCCGATCTTCACCTTCATGAACAAGTGCGATCGGCCCATGAAGAACCCGCTCGAACTGCTGGATGAGCTGGAGCGCGTGCTCGGCATCGGCGCCTTTCCCGTCAACTGGCCGATCGGCAACGGCTTTGAATTCCAGGGCGTTTACGATCGGCAGGCCCGGCAATTTCACCTGTTCGAGCGCACCGTCGGCGGCAAACATCGCGCGCCGGTTTCGGTCGGCGGTTTGGAAGATCCGGAAATTCGCGGCCGGTTGAACGACGAAACCTTTCACAAGACCGTGGAAGAACTGGAGATGCTGGAAATCGCCGGGCACGAATTCAACGAGGCGGCCGTGCTTGCCGGTCAGACCACGCCGGTTTTCTTCGGCAGCGGCGTGAATAATTTTGGCGTGCAACTCCTGCTCGACGGATTTCTGAAACACGCGCCCGCTCCCAAATCGCGCCTGATGGCCGGGGTCGAAATCGCGCCCGAAAATCCCGAGTTCTCCGGTTTCATTTTCAAGATTCAGGCGAACATGGATCCGAAACATCGCGACCGCATCGCGTTCATCCGCGTGTGCTCGGGCAAGTTCGAGCGCGACATGGTCGTGCATCACTCGCGCTCCGAGCGGAAGGTGCGCCTTTCCAGTTCGCACAAACTGTTCGGCAACGAACGCGAAACGGTGGATGAAGCTTATCCCGGCGATGTCATTGGCCTCGTCGGTCACGACAGCTTCGGCATTGGCGACACGCTCACGACTGATCCCAAGATTCTCTACAAGGAAATCCCGCGCTTCACGCCCGAAGCCTTTGCCCACCTGCACAATCCGAACACCGGGAAGTTCAAACAATTTCGCCAGGGCCTGGATCAACTGCTTCAGGAAGGTGTGATTCAGGCGCTTTACCTGCGCAACTCCTCCGTTAAAACGCCGTTGCTGGCGGCGGTCGGCCCGTTGCAATTCGAAGTCGTGCAGTTCCGTCTGGAGAGCGAATACGGCGCCGAATCGCGCTTGGAATCCGCGCCATGGACGGTTGTGCGCTGGCTGCCGCCGGACATGAAAGAGGAGGATCTGGATGCGCTGTCGCTGCCCAGCGGCGCGAAGCTCGCCTACGATCTCGGCAAGAATCCGGTGATCCTGTTCACCAACGATTGGTCGGCGGATTACTTCGCCAAGACCAACGAGCGCGTGCCGCTCTCCCATCTGCCGGTGCAGACGACGAGGGACTGATCAACTGTCAGGGATGGTTGCACAACGCCAGACAGGCATCTCGCCAGAAAGTGAGCAACTGGACGGCGAGGCTTCGGCGGAGTTTACGGGATCAGTCGGACTCGATAAAAGCGAGTGCCGGTCGTCTCGGGGGAGGGATCAATGATCGGGGTTGTCCCCATCTCGTTGGTGATGTTTTCCAGCCCGGCCAGTCGATGAGGTTGGTGGAAGTCTGGATTTCGTAAACACCCAGGTCGCCAATCAGCGAAAATTCAAACGTGCTCGCGGTCCGTCCCGCCCGGCGATGGTGACCTGAGGCGCGGCAGTATCAATCAGGAAAATGTAGGTGGTGATCGGCCCGAGTTCCCGGCGGCGTCGCTGGTAAATCCTTGAAATATGTGTGCGCCCTCAGTCAAGGGCGGGGGACCGACTGCGAACGGCGAAGCGGCAGGGACAAACGAACTTTCATCAATACGGCATTGCGCCGCTGTCGGCATTGCGTCAGCGCTGACGCTGAACGCGCGAAGGTGGGTATTGTCTGGCTGGTGACGCTCGGGAATCACTCGCCCTCGGTGCCAGAGCGGGCGGGTTCCAGGTCACCACGCCGGCGGCCAGTGTGCCGCCGCCGGTCCCGCTGACAAAACCGCTCCCGGTCCGAAGTTCGTCGGTGAGTTGGAGGTTTTCAGCCGGTCGCGGACCGCGATTCAGGCAGTTGATTGTTTAGGTGATCGCCGCACCGGAATTTTTGTGACGCCAACGGTCTTAGCAGACGTTTGATTTTGGTCTTCGAGGTCTCTTCCATCAAACCCTGGCATCCGCCAAATGGAGGATGATGCGATCGTGGACGAGGAAAAGGTTTCGAGGTTAGCGTTCCATTTCATTGAAGCTAACCCCGAAATTACTAAATCCGAACACAGCTAAAAATTGTTGTTTGCACATCACCATGAAAACTGTTCAACCCAATCCCTATCGTTTCCTGGCTGCGCTGTTGGGAATTCTTTCACTTGCGTTGACCGTGCTTCCAGTGGCAGTCAACGCGCAGATCACCACAAATCTCTACGATAGTTTTACCGGCACGGGCACTTCGCTCAACGGGGTTGTCCCCGACGTGCGCTCCGGTTCACAAACTTGGACTGCCGCCCCTGTATGCACGGAAGCTGGCGTTCTCAACGGCACAACCGGTTCTGCGATGCTTCCCGTCAGCCTTACGACCAACAAGATTTACACCATGTCGATGGATTATACCTACAATGGGAACGGGTCGGTGGCGGGATGGTTGGGATTTGGCTTCTCTACCTTGGCTTCGACAGCCACAACAACCGCCACCAGGTTTAACGGGAATACGGTTCCGGGTTTCTCATGGCTGGCGTATTTTCAGAACGATACCATTTCAGGTTGGGGGGGGCCAAAGACCGGGGCCGCCATATTTACAGGCGCAGGTGCTTTCACGCACGGCGTCACCCACAAGCTGACGATCATTCTCAATACCACCGGAAACGGCAGCAGTATGACCTCCGACTTTCAAGTGGATGGCGTTTCCATTTCGGGTGGTCCTCAGACCGTTACGCTCACCGTATCGGCCCTTGCTTACGCCGGGTTTTGTAATTATGGCGCCAGTTCGTTGACTGGCAGCACGGTGGATAACTTCCTGTTTACCACGCAGGATCCGCCTACTCCAAAGATGTGGACCGGTGATGGGGGCGCGAATCAGTGGGATATCAACACCAGCGCCAACTGGCTGTCGGGCGGGGTGGGCAGTCCAGTGGTTTTTGCGGATGGCGATCAGGTTCTCTTTAGTGACCCTGCTACGAATCCGATCGTAAACATCACAACTGTGGTGTCGCCGGGTTCGACAACGGTCAATGGCGCCAACAACTACACTTTCACCGGCCTCGGCAGTATCGCGGGGACCAATATTCTTGCCAAGAGCGGCACCGGCACTTTGACCATCGGCACGGCGAATAGCTACACGGGCGCCTCGACCCTGAGCGGCGGCACGGTGGTGATTAACAACGGTTCAGCCTTGGGCAATGGTGGGTTGAACTTGAGCGGTGGCATCTTGTCCAACAGCGTCAGCCTCACGCTGGCCAATGACGTTAATATATTTGCAGCCTCGGCGGTGGGGGTGCCCAGTGCCACCACGCTGACGCTTTCCGGGGCGGTGGGCGGTATTGGCGCGTTGAACAAGGTTGGCGCAGGCGAACTGATCCTCTCGGGCGCAACTACCTATAGCGGCGCGACCACCGTAAGCAATGGGACGCTGACCCTTTCCGGCTCCCGCACAGGGAGCAGCGGCCTCATCCGGGCCGGGCTGGATACCACGCTGGCCACGATAAATATCTCGGCTGGGACTTATGCCATGGGAGCAAACTCAGTTGCCGTCGGCGGGGGACCTGTTGGCGGAATCACCAATGGCATTGTCAACCAGACCGGGGGCGATATCACCTTCACCTCCGGCCAGGCGCTGTTGGTCGGCGGTGGTGGTCCGGTCAATCCTCAATCCAACTCTGGCATCTATAACATGAGCGGCGGCACCATAAGTTCTTTTACGAGCACGGTCCGTGGAGTGCTCTTGGGTGTCAACGATTCCAGTCACGGCTATTTCAACCTGAGCGGCACGGGTAATCTCAATTTGCCCACCAGTGCCCTTGAGCTTGGACGTGCGGATGGTGCTTTCGCCCTGACCAACACCACAGGAGCATTTTACCAAACCGGCGGCACGGCAACCATCGGAACGTTGGCCTTGGGCGGCTCAGGCAGTACATGTTACACCAACGATGCGACGTTGACGCTGATGGGGGGAACTTTCATCAACAGCAGTTTTCTCAAGCTCGCTCAGGGCATTGGTGACACGGTGACGATGACCATCGGCGGCACGGCGGATGTGACCCTGCCGGCGTTCCCCACGGCGGCTTATGGTTCTGGCTCGACGGCGACGCTCACTTTGGATGGCGGCACACTGCGGCCTTATGCTGCGAGCGCAACCTACATGAGCGGTTTGACGGCTGCCTATCTGACGGCTAACGGCGGGAATTTCAACGTGGCCAGCGGCAACGACATTACGATTGCGCAAGGTTTCGAGGACGCCCCCTCGCAGGCTGGCGTCCTCACCAAGTCTGGCGCAGGTGCGCTGCTCCTCACCGGCGTCAACACTTACAGCGGTGGCACGGTTATCAATGAAGGCACGCTGGCGGCGACCAGCTTGGGCAGCGGGAATGTGTCGGTGCAAAGCGGGGCCACTTTGAGTGTGGGCGACACCAACGCGGTGACCACCTTGGCGGTGGGCGGCAACCTGGATTTGGATGGCAGCACCCTCGTGTTCGATGGCGGCGACACGATCACGGTCGCAGGCAATCTCACGGTGGCGGGGACGACCACCATCTCGGTGCCGGGCGCGTCGCCGTTGGCCAACGGAGATTACATCTTGATGGAAGTGACGGGCACGCTCGGCGGCACGGCGGCTAATTTTACCGTGGCGAGCGTTTCGCCCAAGACCTATTCGATTGTTTACCAGGCGGGAACCCCGAACAAGGTGGTGTTGCAGGTTTCCGGTCCAATTGTCTCCCAGACGTGGGCTGGCGATGGGGCGGCCAATCAGTGGAACATTGGCACCGGTTTCGACTGGTATGAAACCGGCAGCAGTATGACCCTGATGACCTACCCGGACAACATTCCGGTTATCTTCGACAGCAGCTCCGTGAACCTGAATGTGGACATTTCAACGACGGTGTCCCCGACTTCGGTCACTATCAATTCAACGAATGGCTATACCTTCACCGGCGCGGGTGGAATTGCAGGTGCGGCGGCACTGACCATTGGCGGTTCGGCCACAAACACCCTCGCCGTGGCAAACACCTACTCGGGCGGCACCACGCTGTTGGATTCAGGCGCTCTGATCCTGTCCCATTCCGCCGCGCTGGGCACCGGCCCCTTGGCGTTGCAATCGACGCGTGTCGGGGCAGCCCCAACGGTGTATCTTGTGGGTGGGATCACCGTGGCGAACCCGATCGTCATGGACTCGACGACGGGACGCGAGGCAGTGCTTGTCACCAACGGCGGCAACACCACTTTGAGCGGCCCCATCACCATCACGGGCTCCGGCAACAACAATCTCTACTTCAGGCAAAACGGCAATCCCGGCTCAATCTTTACAATCAGTGGTGGGATCGATGCGCCGACCCACATTGCGGGCATCGGCCTTCGCGGTTCGGGCGGAAACGCTGGTGTGATTTCCGGTCCGGTCAATATCCCGTCCTCCAAGATTCAAATCTTTGGCGATACCAGTTGGACCATTGCTTCCACGGGCAATACGTGGCCCGAGGCGCGCCTCTCGCAGGGCACCGGTGGTTTCATTTTGGGAGCCGACGATGCGATGCCGACCAACGCCTTGGTCAGGTGGGACGCTGACAGCAACGGGGCGCTGGACCTGGCGGGTTTCAACCAGACGATTGCAGGATTATACTGCACGTCCACGACGAGCAATCCGCCGCCCTCGGTCGGCAATAGCAGCACCAGCAGTGATTCGCTGCTGAAAATTCGCGGTGCGGGCTACACCTTTGTTGGGGCCTTGGTGGACGCCATTAATGCGGGCACCCACAAATTGTCGGTGGAACTTCTCAGCGGTACACAGATTCTCAAGGCGGCCACCAGTACCTACACCGGTCCCACAACCATCAGCGGCGGCACGCTGACCTTGCAGACAACGGCTTCGATTCCCAACAGCCCCGTCATCTCCGTCGCCAGTGGCGCGACGTTTGACGTTTCGACGGTTACGGGCGGATTCACCCTCGGCGCCGCCCAGACGCTTACGGGCGACGGGACTGTCGTCGGTCCGGCAACGATCAACGGCACCTTGGGCGCGGGAGCGTCGGTGGGCACGCTGACCATCAACAACAACCTAACATTGGCTGGCACGACTCTGGCGGAAGTGAGTCTCGACGGCGTGGGCGCGAATGACTCCTGGATTGTGTCGGGCGATGCCACCTACGGCGGCAGCCTCGTGGTGACGAACATTGGCGCGGCGCCGCTCACCAATGGGACGGTGTTTCACCTCTTCACCGTGTCGGGTGCGAAGAACCTTGATTTCACCAACGTGACGGTGACCCCTGACGCCCTGGCTGGCACGTTTGATCCGACGACAGGTGATTTGACGTTGAACTCGACGACGCTGCCAAATCCGGGGATCGACCAGGTGAAGCTCTCTGGCGGAAACCTGATTCTGCAAGGCACCAACGGGGCGGCGGGTGGAAGCTATTCGATCCTGGAGTCCACCAATGTGGCGCTCCCGTTGGCGAGCTGGACGACCAATCAGACGGGCACGTTCAGCGGCAGCGGAACGTTCAGCAATGCGATACCTATTGGCAGCGATTCGAAGAAATTCTTCCGTCTCAAGCAGCCGTAAAGAGGGCGGCGGCGATGGGAGAACCCTACGATGAGTCTCGCCGCGTGCCACAGGTCGATTGATAAAATTGGGTAGGGTTCCTGGGCGGCGGGCTGCTTCGGCAGTCCGTCGCTTTTTGCGGCGATCTGGTCAGTGAAACCTTAAACTGATGTTTGCTCCAGTTCGACTCAGGTATCCGCCAAATGGGGGATCGTGAACCGGTGGACAGGTGATGGGCTTCGGTTGAATTATGAAAACAAATTATATGAAACGGAGGATCAAGGAACAGGGCTTTACGTTGATCGAGCTGCTGGTGGTGATCGCTATCATCGCGATTCTGGCAGCCATGCTCCTGCCGGCACTGGCTAAGGCCAAGGAAAAAGCGGTTCGGATTCAATGCACCAGCAACCTCAAACAATGGGGCATTGCTGTGACCATGTATGCCGGGGATAATAAGGAATATTTTCCAGCCAATCCGACTTCAGACGGGGCCGATGGTTTTGCGTTCATGGCAAAGTCCCTGAACAACACCTTTTACCCTTCGTATTTGTACCCAAACCGTTCAGGCTCGTCCGCTTCGGTTCGCAGCAAGCAGGATGTGCTGTATTGCCCGACGGACGAATGGCACCGGGCCGTTGAGAATCTCACCCAGACGAACTTGATCGGATACCAGTTTTTGCCTGGCCGAGATGCCACCAAGTGGAACTACGATTCTCATGGGCTGGGTCAATGGATGTATCGGAAAAAGATGGGTGGGCCGTATCGAAAAGCGCCGGTCATGATCGACAAGATCCAAGGCCCTGGCGACAACCCCAATACGATGACTTGGACGGGCGTTGTCGGCACACAAACATTGGCAACCTCAAATCACCGCGCCAAGGGAAATGTCCCTACAGGAGGGAACTTCCTGTACGAAGATGGCAGTGTCCTCTGGCGGCCGCTGCGCATGGAGAACCGGCCAGCGACCATTGACGTGGGCTGTATTGGCAGAGCATGGGTGGTCTTGTTTCGTCCCGGCGACCTTGACGCGGGCCCGTGGTAATGCTCGTGATGTTTGGAATTTCATTCCCCCGGCTCTCCACTTAAAACGCATCCCTCCGATTCCGGAGGCTTCCACGTAAGTAGCTTTAGCCATGAGAATTAAATTCATCCATCGTTGGTTAACCTGGTTGTGTCTCACGTTTGCAACACCGCTCCTCGCCGACAATCCGTATCGGATTCTGGTGACAGGGGATTCCATTTCGGTCGGTTACACCGACAACCCAAACTGGACCGTGCCCTATGAGTTTGGATTTCGCAGCGGACTTTATACGCGGCTGACCAACAGCGGCATGGCGGTGCAGTTTGTGGGAAATTCGCCGGAGCCGTGGAATGGAAAATTCGGCACGCCGACAAACACGCCGACGCTGGATCTGCGCCCGCTCGGACAGGATCGCTGCGAAGGGTATGGCGGTCAAAAAACCAGTTATATTTTGTCCAATATCTCTTATTGGCTCACGCTCCATTCGCCGGACATTGTATTGCTGATGATCGGCATCAATGACATCCCTTCAGGAAGCACCGCCGAACCAGCCGCGGCGGAACAAAACTTGAGCAACATTGTTTACACCGTTACGGCCAACGCGCCGAATACGCGTTTGATCGTGGCGCAGATTACACCCTACGCCAATACCACGCTGGCCATCGTCACGTATAACAACTATATCCGTAATACGCTGGTTCCTTATTTTGCGGGGCAGGGGAAGTATGTGACGACTGTCGATCAATACACCAACCTCTGTATTCCGGGCACGCTTATTACTGATACTTCGCTCTATGCCAATGGCATCAATCATCCCAATGCCACGGCCTACGACCGGATGGCGCAGACTTGGTTTGAAGGAATCCAATCACTAACCTTGCCGACACCGCAGGCGCCTGCAGCCCCATCGACCAATGGTGGATTCGAGACGCCGGTTTTTGGTGCCAACACGCACACTGTCAATCCGGGTGAAACGGGCTGGATGTTCACCATTGGTTCGGTCGGGGCCGGTTCAGGCATTGAACGCGGCAATCCGTATAACGCTTCCAGCGGGTCGGTGGCGTATGAAGGGGCGCAGCAGGCTTTTCTG
>JBQCEJ010000278.1:0-11473 GCA_051960355.1 Verrucomicrobiota bacterium
GGCGTGGGGCTTGGGCTCACGCAATTGGGAATTCTTTTACGATGCCATGAAGGCGGCCATCAAGGGCGCCGGCATTTGGGATTGGTTCGTGGAAGAAAGCGAGAACATCAAGCCTCTCGAAGATTACGTCAACGCCGCCAAAGCGAACCGCTCGGAGTATTCGATCACCTGATCACCAGTCAACCTTCCTACCGGCAATGGCTGCAACATCACTGGAACAAGATCAGCGCATGGCCGAAATCATGAACCAATTCACCGATCAACAACTCTGCGAGGAACTGCTGCGCCGCTGCCATCAACGGCTGGAAGCCAATGAAACCAAGCTGCGGTTTGCGAACCTCCGGCGGGTCGTGGCGGATGACATCCGCATCCGCGATGGCCTTTACGATGTCGGCAAGCTGATCGTGAAAACTCAGCCGGTCAAAAAGCGGACGACCATTTGATTTTATGGCATCCACGCGATCAGCGCAGGACTGCGGAGTTTCAAGTTCTTCTCCTACGCCGCTGCGCCCGTGCCTCCTTGGGAGGGGATGCCGTTTACTTTACCCATGAAACCCAAACGCATACAGCTCAAGCGCACGAAAGGCTGGCGGCTGCCGGCCAATACGGTGAAGGTGGACCGCTCCACGCGGTGGGGCAACCCCCACAAGATCCACGTCCTGCCTGACGACATTGATCCGCTGACGCTGCAAATGGATTGCCAGCACGGGATCTGTTACAGCGCCGAAGCTGCTGTAAACCGGTTTCGCCGCTCACTCAACACCGGCCTGCCACTGGCCACCAACGAACGTCGGGGCTGGCACATCACGCTGGCTGATATCAAGCGCGAACTGCGCGGCAAGAACCTTGCGTGCTGGTGCAAGCTCGGCCAGCCGTGCCACGCCGACGTGCTGCTGGAGATTGCAAACGCATGAACAAGTGGATTACCGGCCCGCCAGATTCCGACACCACCGTCCTGATGCGCGTGGCCGATGAAGAATATCCCATCCTGATTGGATTCCACGATGGCGAAGATTGGCGCCAACTCGACGCCAGTTTGGTGGAGGCACCCGTGACGGGGTGGATGCACCTTGAACAGGCAGCAAACATTCTGGATGCAAACCGAACTTGAACTGACCTTTCCCGCGGCGGAACCAGCCCTGGAAGATCGCACGCCGCGGGCCTGGCACTGCCGGTTCAGCTACCAAAAATACGTTCGCTGGCGCGGCGTAATAGTTAACGAACAGGTGCGGGAAACATTAGACATCATCGCCACCAGCGAAAGCGAAGCGCGGGGAAAAGTGCGCGATCACTTGGGCAGCCAGTTCATGGCTGAATACGACCGCCTCCAACGCAACATCGCCAACCTTCATGAAGGAGAAAAGCTCACCCGCATCAACACCCTCAACATCATCCAAATTTATGAAACTTGAACCCGGAAATCTGTGTGACGCTTGGGTCAGGCTCACCGAAGCACAGAAACAACAACTCTCTCGCGACGTATTGCCAATGGTCATCGGTGAAGTTTCCGCCAGCCAGCAATACACCACAGGCAGAGACATCGCCCAAAAAATCCAAACGCAAATAGAGTTGGCGCTCAACCGGATCAATCCGCCCGGCGGAGATGAGCCACGCCGAAATATCATCGAAATGCCAACCGCTTTGGCTCCAGCAACCTTGTTAGCTGCGGTCCAAGAAGAGATCGAAGTGCTAAGCAAGGAGGCGGAGGATAAAATAGTGAAGCGTCCCGCAACCGAATTCACATCACGCGAGGAGGCTCTACACGCGATGGCTTGCACCAATTTTGGAACTCGTAATCTTCAACTGACGGCTTGCCTCGACCCCGGCACTTATCACGTCCTTTCCGTCTGGCAGCCGTGGGCCTGGGCCATCTTCCACGGCAAACCGATCGAGAACCGCCTGTGGTATACGCGCTATCGCGGCCGGCTGCTGATTCACGCCGCGAAAACCACACAGGACATGGAGCGGGTCAGCCGCCTGATTGGCGTCTCACACAAGATCCAAGTGCCGCCGATCGCCGAACTCCACTTCGGCAAGATCATCGGCCAGGTGGAACTCGTGGACTGCAAATACTCGACGACGGTTTCGCCGTGTGGTTGGGGCGTGGCGAATGCGTATCACTGGCACCTGCGCAACCCCGTGCTGCTGGATGAACCAATCCCTCTGCGGGGTCAGCAACAGATTTTCCGCTACACCGTTCCGCACCCGCTTTAAACTGCATCATCCGGAGATTTCCATTGGCCTCGCTCACCTTCCACTTCAAAGGATTTCAGAAAACGATAGACGATTCGTGGAGAAGTCGCGTGCAGCTCGTAAACATCCACTCGCCTTTTCGGCAGTCCCGTAGCATCGCTTATCGGGACCGCCATCTCGTATCGCGGGAAAGGCTGTGAAACGAATACGCCACATCCATCTTCAGGACCTCCCAGAAGTTCTGCGTGGTGCAATGGTGGATCAATAAGGGGTTCATCGCTCATCGACGCTTTTTTACTGCTGATAACCCGGACTGACAAGCTTCCATATTTCCCGGTCACCCATGAACAAATCCAACATCAATCCCGCCATTTTCCAGCAGATGCTGGAATCCGCCAGCAACGCGGCTGACAAAGGGCAGGCTCAATATTTCACGCCCGCCCCATGGGCCCAAGCCCTGAGCCAGCCTCTGCCCAAACTGCGGCCGTTCATTCTCGATCTGCAATGCGGCAATGGACAGTTGCTCGCCGGCGCCGCCAAACGCGGTTCAGAACTGCTCGGCTGCGATATTGATCCCGGCGGTTTCAACTCTCTGATCGATTTCATTCCGGCGGATGTCACTCGTCTCTACGAGCTGATGCGTGCCGTGGATTTCCATGCAGACTTGATCGTGCTGAATCCGCCTTGGGATTTGCACTGGCATCGGAGCGTGCCGCACGGGCAACCAGGTTCCGGACTATCTGCCTTGGCGGAAAGCGAGGTTCCCGCCGTGCGGGAGGCGTTCGCGGCCAAGGACGATCGCATCGGACGTCGGCAGATTGATTCCACTGTCGCGACCCTGTGCCTGGCGCTGGACCGTCTTACCGGTCCGGGCGAGGGGATGTTGATTGGCAACGAAGCAACCCTGCAACGGCTGATTCTGGGCCCGGGCGCGCCGCACGGTGCGCTCGCGACGCATATCTGGGCGCAGGTGGTGATGGAGGGGGACGTCTGCACCGAGGGGTGTAGCCGCGAGCCGTTAGGTCGCGTCCCCAAGATCCCGAACGGAACGCAGCCTGAAGGCATGCGGCTACCTTTCCAAACGGGCGTGATTTATTTCGCCCCGGCGCATGGCGGCCGCCCGGAGGAACGGCGCGCAGCGACGTTGGCGGAAGCGGAAAAAGTGTGCCGGGAACTCAGTGACCGCCGGATTTATTACCGGCGGGGGCAAGAAGTGCGGGAATACACGCTGCGCTTCACCGAAGATACCGGCAAGGTCTGGCGGGCCATCGGCGAGGAATGGGCCGCGCGCACGTCCGCCACCACGCATCTGCATTACAATTTGTGGCTGCGACCCAATCATACGATCGGCGCGAACGTTTCGCTGTTTGACACCCGGAGCGGCCGGGCGGACAAGCGCCAGGCGGAACGGCTGTTTCATCTGGCCGATCGTTCACCGATGCAGCTCGTAGTCATGCGCAACGATCGCAAGGAACTGGAATCCGCGGTGCATCCGGATTCGCCGTGGCGGGTGGATCCCGCCCTGCAAGCGGCCGTCAAACAGGCCGTGGCGGAATACGAACTGGAGCGCGCGCCGCTCTACCCGTTGAATCCGATCATGCGGCTGGGTTACCTCGATGAACACGAAACCATCCTGTGCGAGCGCATTCTCGGGCGCAGCTTCACCGCTGGACGGCGGTATCCGTTGCGATCGCAAACCGTGCAGGTGACGCGCGCGGGTACCAAGATCAACAATTCCGGTATGCCGGATGACGTGGAATACAGCGGACAGGAGCTGGCGTTTTACATCAAGGACAATGCCGGCGTGGAACGCATCTTCATGGACGCGCAGTTCCGCGAGGAAAATATCCGGGTTAACCTGTTGAACGACGGTAAGGAGGACGGCGACAAGGTGAAGATCGACTTCACCTTGCAGGACCTGGTCGAGCATTTTCACGTCCCGGAAGTGCCCGACGTCGCCACGCTGCACCCCGATGTCTACCAACGCAACCTGAGGCTGCTCGATGAGATTGAAGCGCTGGTGAACGGGTGAAGCGATTCGATGAAAGGCGTTCTAAAGTTCCGCCGCAGCCATGTCGCCAAACTGTGTTGCGGATGGCACCACGGATGCATCAGGTAGGGGCAGATGCTTCAATTTAAACCACCTCTTCGTCTCCGATCGTAATTCAAACGCGAGGATTTCCGGATCTCTGGAATACTGGGCCAAATAATTGTCCGACATCTTCCAGCCTGAACCGCCAGCCGCCGAAATTGGAAACAGATCCAAGAAGTGTTTGCTGGAAGTGATAAACACTCGAACAAAGCTGGCAGCATCGACGACGATCGCAAAATATGGCTCGCATCCGAACGCGTCACAAGCAGCCTTGGCTTTCTCAAAATCTCCACGCTTAACGATTACATACTCGTTCTCTGTGCCCGCGGTCCGAGTGCGACTCTTAACCGAAATACCCATGACTTCTTCTTTGCGAGGATGCCGTGCAATAAGGTCAATGCCGGTGTGGTCCACGCTGGCGCACTCGAAACCATGCTTTGAAAGCCAATACAGAACCAACATCTCGCCGAAATCTCCGACTATCTTGGAGTGGCGTGAACTTTTGGTGATGTTCATACGATCATCCTGCACAAAGCCTGGCCTTTCTTTTTTCATCACACTTCGAGGAATTGCACCGGTAGCACAACGGTTGGAGATTTTGGATGTCATCACTTCCTCCGTTCGTCAGAGGAACAATGTGGTCTTTCGTCCAAATATTTCGATAACGTTTATCGGGACGTGGTGGAATCGAGCCCCATGGTCTGCCGCATCGGGGGCAGATTTGGTATAATGCCAATTTTGCGAGCCACTCCTTTCGGGTATGTGAGCCGCCGTTCTTTATTTTTCTTTTCGTATAAGCATTTGCGCGAAGTCTCCGGCAAGCGCGGCAATACCTACTCACACGCCCCGTGGACGATGATTTCCATGTGCCGAAATCGAGACTGCCGCACTTTGCGCAAGCTTTCATCCAACAACCTGCGACTCACCCTCGTCGCTCACCGTTTCGGCGAACGCTTTGACGAAGGCTTCCAGGCCGGACTCGGGAATGACGATGCTGTTGCGGCGGCCGCCGACGTCTTCGGTGATCCGGACAAAGCGGCCCCCTTTGTTCTCTTTCAGGAACAGGGAAAATGTTTTCCGTTCGGTTTCGAAGGTGCAGGTTTTCAGCGTCGTTTCCTGAACGTGCTGTTTCGGTGCCATCGGCCGGGGCGGCATGGGGGAGCGATGCACCGGAGCTTTGCGCGCAAAAGGAGAACGGCGTTCGTTTGAAATAGGCATCCTGAAAAATGGAATAGCAGAACCGGATCAAGTTGCAATCCGTGTTTTTACGGCGAGTGCTCAGCAGGCGCCCGGCTATTCCGGGCCAATCCGCTTCCCGAATGTTTCAACGGGAAAGTATGCGTAGTATTGCGAGCATAGGACGTAAGTCCTATGACTGCCGTCACCTCGGCCGCTGAATACTTGCCGCCTGAACTCGCCTGCCTTTGTGTTGTAAATCCAAAAACTTTGAGCACGTGAGGTAAGGAGCGCGCTGCGAACCAGATCGAAATCGAGAATTGCCGCTCGTGGAAGATGAATTTCCAAGGCAGACACTTGCCGTGCGATGATTCTGTGAATTTTTGTCTGGGTTACCTTGTGTGTGACTGCTATCTCGACAATCAGTTCCTGTCCTCGGCTGGTTTTGAGAAGAATGTCTGGAACAATATCACCGAGATGCTTCTCAACGTGAACATCCTTGAATTCCACGTTCGTTTGTCTGTAGAGCATGTAGCCAGTATCCGGCTTCCAGTAAACCGCAGGGACGGTTAAGAGCGGGGTTTTTGCCAAGATCTCTTTAGCCATCAAGTGGGCCGCCGTTTGTGGGCCGTATTGGCATTCTGGTGCCCGCCAATGGGCAAAATGATGCTGTCGAACGGGGCCTCTCTTGGCGACGAGCTGACTGCCGCAGGCTGGGCAATGGCATTCGCATTGCAGGCCTCCCTGAACCTCATGTATGCCCGTCAGGACTCCATTTCGAAGCGCGACCCCCAAATATGGCGGTTCATCGGCCACGTATCATTCCGAGTTCCGTCATAATTTATTTCTTGCGAGCTTGGCTGCTTCTCGTGCCCGCATAGGGCTTTTGAATATCTCCGCAATGGTGATCCATTCGCCAGTGAACCGTTGGCGGTACTTGCCGATCCATTCCGCCCCATTCCGTCCGCGGACCACTTCGTATTTTCGCCGCCAATCACGCAGGTCTTTCTCTTGTTGCAAGATGAGGATCTGAGAATGATTGATTTGATGAACCCCCGGTTGCAAGTCCCGGTCTCTGCGTGCTTCGCGTACTCGGCGGTTCATCATCAGCCAAAAAACCATTAGTCGGACATCATTCTTGTCCAGCTTGCACTTGGCTTGGATGTGCAGCCTCAGCATGAATTGTGTCAGGGAAATGAAGTCGCGATTGCCTTTTTTGCCTGGGCGTACATCTGCCTCTCGTGCGTAAAACCGCCTCTGGCTCTCTGCGTAATAGATTTCAGGCAATTTCTTAACCAGCCGTTCTGGGTCCGTGTTCATCATATGGTTCCTGAATCACTCAACACATTCGCCGTCGTAATTCGGCTGCTTATACAAGCCTGGGGTCTTTCCCTTTCCTGATTCTTTTGTTGAAGAAGCGTTGGTTGTCGTCCGGCGGGTTTTGGCTTTCGGGGTCGCCGGCAGCAGGGGCGCGGTGAGTTTTTCATAGAGCGCGAACAGGTATTCCACACGTTCGCGGTCGGACTTGAAGGGTTCTGGGCGGTAGCATTTCTCCACGGCACGATCCAGTTCCGCGTGGGCTTTCACCAATTCGGGCGGCATGGAGAGCGGGTCGTAAAGATCCGCCAGCGTGCTCATGCCGTCGGGCGGCAAATGCGGCTTGCGCGCGTCCAGCACGGCCTGCGCTTTTTCTTCCACCACGGCGCGCTGCTTGTCCGTCGCATTCTCAGGCCATGGGAAGTTGTTGTAAACGATCTTTCCAGAATACTGATATCGAGATTCCAAACGACCTGTCACTTGCCGAGCCCAAGCCATGTGCATGACCGAAGTAAGCACACCGAACGTGAACTGACTTGCCTCAGAAATAGTATAAAGTTTGTTGCTCGCTATTATTTTTGACGGAAGAAATGCGATTGGAATGTAGGCTCTCCGTTCCGAAGACACTTCTGGAACTGCGAGATAGCTTGTTGTAGGTTGCCGGATCTCTCCAAACCGCGTGGGGAATTTTGCCAACTCACGTGTTGTCTGTCGGCTGCTTCTCAAACGTTGATCTCGCACCGCATCCACTCGTTTCATGACTTCAGGCATGTCTCGCAGTTCTTGCGGCGCTGCATCAGCCAGCCACAAACACCAACGCGATAACCCATTTATGAACTCGTCGGAACCAAGGAAAGGACGGATGAATCTTTTTGACGCTGGTTCTTTACCAATTAGTTCTGCCTTTGCCTTATCGTCCAACAACAGGTACCCGCCGTCGTTTGGCATACTTCCGAACGCGATTTCAGGAACGGCACAAAGCGGCCTGGAGCTTTTTGTGACAACTTTATCGCTGCCTTCAACGAGATAGGGGCTGATGTTTTTTGCTTTTACGACCGTGACGTTTTCAGATTCATAATCGTAAATGCGTTTGTTCACCGAATCGAATGCAGCGAAGCCGATAATGACAACGTGAACGTGAGCTTTGCCACGCGCTTCGCTCTCCCACGGGAAAGTCCGATGGCCAAAATGAATCTTTAGGCCGTGCTGAAATAGCGCGTTCCAAAGGATGCCAACCTGCTCACCTTGAGTGATGGAATTGGTTGAAACAAAACCAACCAGGATTCGCGTGCCTTTGATGAATTCCGCAGCTTTGAAATACCACGCCGTGACAAAATCAAGCAAACCATGGCCTTTGATATCTCCACAAACCGACTTCATGTCGACGTTTTGCTCGCTCGTCATGTATTGCTTTCCGACGAACGGCGGGTTGCCGAGAACGTAGCTGCACTGCTCCGGTAGCAGGACTTCCTTCCAATCTTTGCGCAGAGCGTTGGCGCAATGAATGTGAGGGGATTTTTTGAGCGGCAGGCGTTGATAAAGCTGACCGAACGCCTCGGAAATTTTTACGTTCATCTGATGATCCATCAGCCACATTGCCACCTCGGCAATGCGCGAAGGCCATTCCTCAATCTCAATGCCGTAAAACTGATGAACGTCCACCTGTGAAAGGCGGTTGATCTCATCCAGCGTTAATTCTTTCTGCGTTCCGCGTTCCGTGCCGTGCGCGCCACCGTATATCTCCTGTAAAGTTTCCAATTCCAACTGCCGTAGTTCACGGTAGGTGATGACGAGGAAATTGCCGCAACCACACGCTGGATCGAGGAAACGGAGACCACACAGTTTCTTGTGGAATTCTTCGAGGCGAGCGATGCGCCCAGTGGATTTATCTTTTTTCCGGACTTCAAACTCAGCGCGGAGATCATCGAGGAATAGCGAACGGGCCACTTTGAGAATGTCGCGTTCGCTGGTGTAGTGGGCACCGATCTGCCGCCGCTCCTTCGGCTGCATGATGGATTGAAAAAGGGAACCGAAGATGGCAGGGGAAATCTCATCCCAATTTTTGCCGCAACATTCCAGTAAAGCATCGCGCATGGAGCGGTTGAAATCCGCAAAGCCCAGCGCATCGGCAAACAGGTCGCCGTTGACAAAGGGAAATTGCGCAAGGTCTTCGTCGAGGTTGGCCTGACGTTTCTCAAAAGGCTTATCAAGGATTTCAAACAGCCGTGCTAGATGCAGTCCTAGATCGGAGCCGTCGGAAGCGGTATGATTCTCGATGTAGAGCTGAAAGGATTGACGCGGAAATAAGCCGGTGTCTTCGGCGAACAGACAGAACAGGATGCGGACAAGGAAACGTTCGAGATCGTGACCGGTGTAGCCGCCCGCTTCCAATTCGTCGTGGAGCTTGCCGAGGATTTCGGCGGCTTCGATGTTGATGGGGTCTTGTTCCTTATAGGTCGGAACTTTATAGCCAGGAATGAAGGCGAATAAACCAACTTTTTTGTGCAGCTCGGTGAGCGGAAACTCGGTGGCTTCATATCGTCGCCCGGCGAACAACGGCAGATCACGCTGCGTCTCCGGCTCCAAATCATAAAGCACGAAGCGTTGGAAATCGGATACGATGACATAGCGCGGAATTTCCTTGGATCGTCCTTCGGCCGCCATGGCCTGGATGTAGTCGAAGGCCTGGGTTTTTGCCCGGTCCAGATTTTCGCCCGCGCTCTTGTGCTCGACCAGCAGCTTGCGTTTCCAGAGGAGATCAATCTTGCCGAAGTTCCCGGAGACCTTCAGGACGGGCACTTCAAAGCTGGCAACGAGTTTGCGGGAGACGCCGAAGACATCGAAGAACTCATTCCAGAATGATTGTTTATCGGCGCTTTCGCTGGTGGTGTGCTTATGGTCGCGAGCAAACTTAACGGCATTATGGCGAATTTCGTTCCACGAGAGCGGCATGATTTGGGCAGTGTGCGCGGGAAAGTTTTGAGCGTCAATTTGCGACTGAGCTCATTTCTCTGAGTTCCTGAAATCTATACACGTCCAAACATCCCGCTTTGGCACGGGGTGGAGCCTAACAAAGCGGGCATCCTTTCAGCAAGCGCCACGACCTTGCCCGGAGTGAATGCGTTTTTATCTGCGAACCTGCTTAAGAAATGCAATGAGGGCACCGACCGGCCACTGCGCTTGATCCAAGTGGCGGGCCTTCCACAACTCAAAAATCTCAATCTCTTTCTGGTTTGGCGGGCGTCTACCGCCGCTGCCGTTTCCGCATCCCGACGTCGCGAGGGTCATGTCCACGCCGTCATATTTTAAGTGCACCTGAACACAGACAGATTGCCCATCGTGTTCACGTTCACGGACTTGATGCGTGATCCAACTTTCGGTGGCGTCACTCAAGTCCTTCTGATTACTCCCAATGCTGATGGTACTCATAGGTTTCTGTTCTTTGGACAACATCAGACCACCGCATGCGGGGTGTTGCGGGCGGGTGCTGATCGTGGGAGGGATAGCTCCGTTGCCTTCAGGAGTAATACGTCCGAACCCTGGGGATCTTTCAAAGAATTGGAAAAAAAAATCTTCCGTCTGCCGTCCACCATTTCCGCCGCTAAATCCCGTTCCAGCTAATGCCGCGGGCGGCGAGCGTTTCTATCCCGGCGGGCTTTTCTTCATCCGTGTCCATCCGTGTCCATCCGTGGTTAACCCCGTTCTTTAAAAACTTATGATTCCATTCACATTCAAACGATTCCAAAAAGAAGATATCGCCCGCATCGCCCTGCATCCCGGCGGCGTGCTCGGCTGGGACCCCGGTCTCGGCAAAACCATCGCCATGTATGTCTGGGGCCTGCTCAAGACCGGCTTGCAAGATCGTAGCCGCACGCCTTCAGGCTGCGTTCCCTCCGGGGTTTCGGGGGCGCGACCTGAAGGCTCTCGGCTACAACCGAATGGCGCCATCCTGATGGTGGCTCCCGGCGATCTTCATGACCAGATTGCCAGCGACGGCCGCGAGTTGTTCCAGACGGTGCCGACCGCACTCGACAGCCAGGCCACATTCCTCCGGCTTTCGACAGTGCACCCCAAACGCGGTGCGCGTCAGTTGCCACCTGGTTATTATCTCACGAGCTACACGCAGTTGACCGGCAATGGCGTGGCGGAATTTCCAAAGCTGAACTGCATCGACCCGCTGGCGACCTTGAGAGAGCTGGGGCACGATCTGGCCGAGGTTGAGGACCATTTCAACCGGCGCGCCGTTCTCTACCGGGATGAATACGAATTCCTGAACGTGGCGGCCGACGATCCGCTGGGCACGATCGAAGCGCGCTATCTGCTCTGCCAGCGCGCGAACAGCGACAACGAAGCCTTTCTCAAGCAGCTCGACGAGGTTTACCAATCGCTGCGGCATTTCCATACCCCAACCCGCAACCCACAGTTTCATCAACTGGCAGCCGATCAGGTGCATTTCATCGCGCTGCAGGCCGCCCGGATGAAGCATCGCGAGTATTCGAGTGGCATCGGACAGGAACGGATTTACGGCGGTCGCCGGGTGCGCTGCGTTTACTCCCCGGCGCTGGTTGATCTCTGTCAGGATTGTTTTGCGGTCGTGATTGCGGATGAAGCCACAAAGATTCAAGGCGAGGAAACCATCATCGGCACGGGCACGCGCCAGTTGAATCCAATGTACCGGCTGGTGATGACCGCGAC